>JANYDP010000470.1 GCA_025363535.1 Verrucomicrobiota bacterium
CAAGACTTCATTTCGAATTGTCAGTGCCAACTCTGGAATTGACTGGTGGTTACTTTTTTGGCGGTGCCGAACGCAAGCGGCCCTGAATTAAACAGGAGGTAACAGTGAAAACGGAGTGGGGAGATTCCCGGTTCTGCCTGCGCGCCTTTCTCCGTTTCCTGAGTTCTCCTGTTACAATCAGGGCAGTACCAAATCCCGGAACGCCGGTTCCAGTCCTGCCGCATCCTTGATCTTCTTTGAAACTCCCGGCCCGTTGTTTTCCCAAACGTTCTCCGGCCCGTTTGCGTTCTTCAAAAACTTTTCCTCCGGACACCAGTTGTCGCGCACGGTGATGAACGACGAGCCTTCGTCCAAGTAGAGATAAAACCAGTGCTCCGGATCGGAGACGTACAGACTCATCTGAATGTCATGAACCGAATTCCCGCTCACGACCGTGCCAGGCTGTGCTGACAGCGTGTAAATGCCCGCCGTGTCGCACATCCGGGTGGCGACGTGATGGATGTGGTTGGCGACGATGCGATTGTTTGCCAGGCAGTTCGTTGCCTTCGTCCAGCCCCAGCCCAAGCTGATGCCGGTGTAGGAAACGTGGTTGACCTCGTTGTGTTCAATGGAAATTTCGCGGCCGTAGCCGGCGCAAATTCCCACGCAGCCCCAGTCTTCATTGGCGCAATCGGTGACGAGGTTGTTGGAGATTTTTTCGCGGGTGCAAATCTCCCGTTCGTCCGCCGGGTTGTAAGGAACGTGCGTCTCAGTCGCCGCGTCTGAAAACTTTCCGAGTTGGATTCCGTTGCCACCGATGTCGCGGAACACACAGCCTTCAACCAGATCATCATGCGTCCCGCTCACAAAATCCAAACCCGCCGAAGCCAGATGCTCAAACCGACAGCGCTCGAAGCTCACATGATTCGCGCCGCGCACCGACACCGCCGCCGGAGGACGACTAATCCACGCCAGGTTGTCGAGGCCGCGATGATACTCCGTTCCCTTTGGTGACAGCTTGTAAGCATCGAGCAAAAACATTCCAGCTTGCAGCGGCACGTGCCCGGCTTGTGAAGGCCGCAACCAGGTCGTGTGTTCAAAAGTGATTCCCTTGAATTGAACATTCGTCACCGGCCGATCCAGGCTGCCTTCCACCTGCACCAATGTTTCCAACGCCGGCGCGATGACCTGCGCCTTCGTCAAGTCCTCCTCAACGCGCGGCCAGTAGAAAATTTTGCCGGAAGGCATTTCCTGAAACCACTCGCCCGGCTGGTCGAGAAACTCAATCGCGTTGACCAGAAAAAACGGCGCATTGCCGTTCGTGGACATCACCGGCTGCGGCCAGGGATGGGTGAATTCAATTTTACTTTCTGGCTGTTGAAAGGTGACGCCCGCCCGGTCGCCTTCGACGCGCACTGATTTCACGCGGCAGACGGCGATCTCCCACTGCTGATGAATGACCATTTCCAAACGCGATGAATCTTGCAGCGAATTAACCAGCGATGCCGGAATCCACGCCTCCTCGCGGTGACGATCCCAGGCGAGCAGGCGGTTCAAATTATCTTCGTTCGGTTCGCGCGCTCGAATTGCCTTAAGGTCATTGACCCAAAGCTGGCGGATTTCCACAACGCGCTGGCCCAGCTTCGGCGCATCGGCGACCCAGACTTCGCCACGAACGGCTTCGAACATGCCGGGAATTTTTTCCGTCAACCGCCGCCAGCCCGTGACGGCCACGCCGCCGCTCAACACCGGTTTTTCTCCCGACCCGGCTTCGATGACGGTCGGGCTGGCCGCAGTTCCAGAATCTTCCGGCCGCAAGAGCAGGGGACTGGCGAGTCGGTAAATGCCGCCGCGCAAAATGATTTTCACCGGCTCGTTGGTGGCGACGTGGTCGAGCCGGCGAAGCGCGCGCGCCAGGTGCAACGCCTTGTCCACGGAGGCCAGGGGAAATTGCCGCGTCGCAGCGTTTGTGTCGTTGCCGTCCGGTGCAACCCAAAACTCCGCCGCGTGGATGGACGCAGCCTGCGCACATAACAAAAGCAGGCCGCAAAGAATGATCCGGCAAATAAATTTCATAGCTGACCGCAACAGACTGCAACAAGCACTGAAAAATCCAAGCGCAATGGCTTCATTTTTTATGAATGGCATCTTCAGGCGGAGCGTTTGCCTTCCCTCGCAAAAGCTGTTTTAATTTGTGGCGATGAATTTCTTCGTCCAACACAGCGAACTGCGCGACCTTTACGAAAAGGTTGCCGCCGGCGAACGCATTTCCGAAGCTGACGCGCTGCGGTTGTTTGAATCCAAAGACCTCAACGCGCTCGGGGCCATCGCCGATCTCGCGCGCCAGAAGAAAGTCGGCAACCGCGCCAGCTTCATCATTAATCGCTACCTCAACTACTCGAACTACTGCATCCTCTCGTGTCAGTTCTGCTCGTTCGCGCGCAAGAAGCGCGACAAGGATGGCTTCGAGTTGACGATTCCGCAGATGGTCGAGAAGGCGCGCGAGGCGTTGAAGCTCGGCATCACGGAACTGCACATCGTCGGCGGCCTGCATCCCTCGCTGCCGTTCAGTTATTACGTGGATTTTCTGAAAGCGCTGAGTGCGCTGAACGATGAAATGGGGAGCGCAAACAACGATGACAGGGGGAGCGCGACCGTCCCGGTCGCATCGGTTGGCGTCTTGCTAGCCGAATCTCGTGAACAACCAAATAGTTTCAGCGAGACGCTGAAACCTGCGGGCGGGACGCCCGCGCTCCCCAACTCAAAACCGCGCCTTCAACTCAAGTGTTTCACCGCGATTGAAATCCTGCACCTCGCGTGGCTCGCGAAGAAAACCGTCGAGCAAACGTTGATTGAATTGAAAGCCGCCGGACTCGAATCGCTCACCGGCGGCGGCGCGGAGATTTTTCGCAAGGAAGTCCGCAGCGCCATCGCCAAGGGCAAGGAATCCGCCGAGGAATATCTGGATGTGCACCGCACCTGGCACAAACTCGGCGGGCGCAGCACTTGCACGATGTTGTTCGGCCACGTCGAATCACTCGCCGACCGCGTGGATCATCTGCGGCAATTGCGCGCGTTGCAGGACGAGACCAAAGGCTTCGTCGGCTTCGTGCCGCTGCCGTATATGCCGGAGGACAACGACATTCCCGTCACGACTCCGCCGACGGGATTTGATTCCCTGCGCACCATTGCTGTGAGCCGCATCTACCTCGACAACTTCGATCACATCACCGCGTATTGGGTGGGCCTGGGCATGAAGCTCGCGCAGGTGGCACTGAGCTACGGTGCGGACGACCTGCACGGGACGATCATCGAGGAACATATTTTCCACATGGCCGGCGCGACCTCGCCGCAATTGCAGACCGAAGCGGACATGATCAAAGCCATCCGCGAAGCCGGCCGCACGCCCGTGCAACGGAATACATTTTACGAACCCATCCGTGTGATGGAAAACGTCTCCGTCGCGAACGAAGCCGAATCGCCCTCGGGCAAATCGAAATTATTGGAAGACAATCTGGCGACGGCGTGAAACAAATCAGCAACGTGTCGCGCCGAGCCGCCCCGAATGGCGTTACAGGTCATTTGCGCAAACGATAGAAGCGCGCCGGGAGGCTGACGGCGTTGGTGACGAAGTTGGTCGTGCCGCTGAGGGAGGGCGTGGGTAAGACAATGCTCCAATTCGTCGTGGTGAGGTTGGTGCTGCCCTCCAGCGTGAAGCCGGTGAAGTTCGTCGCCCACGACAGCACGACATTCGTGTTCGCCCTGAGTTGAATGTTCAAGAGCGGCTGTGGCGTCGCTAACCGGGCGATGCGGTTGCGCGCCACCGGTGCTCCGCCGTTCGGGGCCAGCGTGGTGAAAAAGCCCCCCACCAAGACTTTACTGTCTGACTGCACCGCGATGGAAGTGACCACCACATTCGCGTTTGGGTCGAACGAATCTGCCAATCCGGTCACAGCATCGAGACGGGCGACGCGGTTGCGCGGCTGTCCGCCGATGCTGCTCGCCAGGTTGATGCTCGCGAAAGAACCGCCCGTTAGTATTTTGCCGTCAGATTGCACCGCGATTGAACGGACAATGTTGTTAGCGTTCGGGTCAAACGAATCAGCCGCGCCGGTCACGGCGTCAAGCCGGGCGATGCGGTTGCGCACCTGTCCGCCGATGCTGATCGCTCCGATGCCATTGTCGTTGAAATCGCCACCCACCAGAATCTTGCCGTCCGCCTGCACCGCGATGGTATAGACATCAAGGTTAGCGCCAGGGTCGAACGAATCAGCCGCGCCGGTGGTGGCATCGAGGCGGGCAATGTAATTGCGCGTTTGTCCGCCGATGGTAGCCGTGCCAAACCCAGTGTTGAACTGGCCGCCCGCTAAAATCTTGCCATCCGCCTGCACCGCGATTGAATTGACAACACCACCGTTCGCGTTCGGGTTCCACGAATCTGCCGCACCGGTCACGGCGTCGAGCCGGGCGATGCGGTTGCGCGTCTGGCCGCCGATGGTAGGCGTGCCGAACGTAGTGCTGAAACCTCCGCCCGCCAAAATCATCCCATTCGTCTGCACGGCGATCGAAACGACAGTAGCGTTCGCGTTCGGGTTCCACGAATCAGCCAACCCGTTGGTGGCGTCGAGCCGGGCGAGGTTGTGGCGCGCCTGCCCGCCGATGGTGCCAAAATTGCCGCCCACCAGGATCTTGCCGTCCGCCTGCACCGCGATTGCCCAAACAGAATTACAACAGGCGTTCGGATCGAAGGCGGCGTCGAGGGTGCCGTCCGGGTTCAGCCGGGCGATGAGGTTCCGCGTGACCGCCGCTCCGCCATTTGGCGCAACGGTTGTAAAATCACCGCCGATCAAGATCTTGCCGTCCGGCTGGACGACGACAACGCGAACGATGCCATTGGCGTTCGGATCGAAACCGTCGAGCGCGGATTGCCCGCGCCCCGCCGCCGCGCCGCCCGCCAGCAGCCCCGCCACGGAAAACAGCAAGAGCCCAGACTTGTTGATGAGAGTACATGAATAATTCATAGTTCGCTTGGCCGTGGTTCACCGAGTTGCAACCGGTGTCGCCAGGATTGGAGGTTCACGGCCAGCGAACCAGAAACGGTGGTGACGCCAAAGAGAGTAGCACAACCCGGGGTATTGGAAAAGCGCGTTTTCAGCAGGCTGCCGCTTTCGTTCCCCTTCCCTATCAGCCGGAGAACAACGACATCCCGGTGCCGCCGCCGCCCAGCGTGGCTCTCGACGCGTTGCGCACCATCGCCGTGAGCCGCATCTACCTGGACAACTTCGATCACACCTGACGATTGCTCATTGCCAACCTGCTGCAACTGGTGCTCTCACACAGTCGCGCTCCATCTAGAAGCTCTGTAGGAGCGTCATCTTTGTAACATTGCATATTCAATTATCTCCAGCCCCGAAGGGGCGAAATATGTCGCTCCTAAACGGAGCTTCAAATTATCTCCTATTGCATTTCTACAAAGATACCGCGCCTACGGCGCTTCCGGTGAATCCCAACGGGATTCCGTCACTCAGCCCAGGGTTGACCGCGCAGCGGGCTACCCTGGGAAATCGTCCCCCAATTCATCAACTCTGAAGGAGTTGTGTCATCGGCGCGTTCCCATTCGCCACAACTCCTTCAGAGTTGTTTCCGTTTTGGTTTGATGACGCAGCGTAGCCGCTCCGTTGTCGTGGCAACGCTGGGCTGAAGGCTGCAACCGCGTTGCGGTTGGGAAGCGCGTGTCCGGCGTCGAGCGAAAATCCCAACCACTTCAGCTATTTCCCGCTCCTCAAAGCGGTGCTAAAGCCACCGCAGGCCAAACGCTGGCGCGACTGCCGGGCGTAATCAAAAATCGCGAAGCGTCTGGACTGCGGCGCGTTCACCGCCGCTTTTCGCCGGCGCTTCACCGTTCAAACCAGGCCACGCGACCGAACTTCCTCCCGCCTCCCGCCTTCGCCCGTTGAGGCAATCTGAAGGTTGCGCTCCGGTTTAACGCGAAGTCGCAAAGACACAAAAAGCGGACTGTCATTCCTTGCGCCCGTTGCGCTAAAACATTCTGGCCGAACAGAAGCAGGTTTGGAAATCATCCCGCCAAAACCTTCTGATACAAGTCCGCATAGACCTGCGCCGTCCTTGTCCAGGAAAAGTCCGCCGTCATGCCGTTGCGCTGATAGTGCCGGTGCAGTTCCGGCTCCGCGTAAAGCGCCAGCGCCTTGCGGAGTGCCTTGCCAAGTGCGGCGGGGGAAAACTCGGTGAACTTGATGCCGTTGGCGCTGGCCGCATTTTCTGTCAGGTCAATCACCGTGTCGTTCAGTCCGCCGGTGGCGCGCACGATGGGCACCGTGCCGTAGCGCAGGCTGTACATCTGGTTCAACCCGCATGGCTCAAAGCGCGACGGCAGGATGAAAAAATTGCTGCCTGCCTCGATGCGATGCGACAACCCCTGGTCGTGTCCAATCCGCACAGCCACCTTGGTCGGATGACGGTGGGCCAGATCACGATAGCCTTGCTCATACTTCGGATCGCCGCTGCCGAGCAGAATGAATTGCATCTCGCCGCCCAGCGCTTCCTCCAGTGCGGTCAGTTGGATGTCCACGCCCTTTTGATCCACCAGGCGATTGACGCTGCCGAACAGGGGGATCTTTTCGTTCGCGGGCAGGCCCAACTCCTCCTGCAACGCCGCCTTGTTCGCGGACTTGCCGGACAAATTATCCACCGAGTAAGCGTGCTTGAGAAAGGGGTTGTTCAGCGTGTTCCATTCGTCGTAATCCACACCGTTCAAAATGCCTGACAGTTGGCTCTGACGTCGCCTGAGCAAACCATCCAGTCCACAGCCCAGTTCGGGCGTGGTGACCTCCCGCGCGTAACGCGGGCTTACCGTGGACACGGCGTCGGCAAAAAAGATGCCGGACTTCAGGCAGTTGAGCTGGCCGTAAAATTCCGCGCCTTCCGGTTTGAAATAACTCCACGGCAGATTCGTCACTGGAAACTTCGTGACCGGAAACTGTCCTTGATAGGCGAGGTTGTGAATCGTCAGGCAGGTGCGCGGAGGATTCGTCCAGCCGCCGGAGGATTTTTCGTGGTTGATCAGCAGCGGCACCAGTGCAGCCTGCCAGTCGTGGACGTGAACCAGCTCCGGCTTCCACGGCAGGTGTCGCGCGAGATGGGCGACCGCCTTGGAAAGAAAAATAAAACGCTCGGCGTTGTCGTGATAATCGAAGCCGCCGTTTTGATAAAGCCCCGGGCGCAGATAAAACTCCGGCTGGTCAATGAAGTAGATCGTCAGTCCTGGAACCGGCTCCAGCGTGCAGACCTTGCCCGCCACCCGTCGTCCACCCAGCGGTAAGTTCAGCACCCAGTCAAACGGCTGGATGGCCGGGAAACGTTCGCGGATGCCGGCGTAGAGCGGCGTGATGAGACCAACTTGATGTCCTTCGCGGGCAAGCGCCTTGCCGAGGGCGCCGACCATGTCACCCAGCCCACCCGTCTTGGAGTAGGGATGCACTTCGCCGCTGGCGAGAAGGATTTTCATGAATTTATGATTTGCGATTTACGCGCCGCAAGACCGGTGTGCCCGACTTTCGTAAATACTCACTGTCAGGCCGTGATGCGGTCAGTTTTGAGGTAAGGCTGCAACACCTCGGGGATTTTCACGCTGCCGTCCGCCTGCTGATGCGTTTCAATCAGCGCCACGAACAATCGCGCCAGCGCCGTGCCACTGCCGTTGAGGATGTGCGGGAATTTATTTTCACCCGTCTCACTCTTGAAGCGCAGGTTCATCCGGCGCGACTGGAAGTCTTCGCAGTTGGAACAACTCGACACCTCAAGATAACTTCCCTGACCCGGCGCCCACACTTCGATGTCATAAGTCTTCGCGCTGCCGAAACCCATGTCGCCGGTGCAGAGCAGGATCACGCGGTAATGCAGACCGAGCAGTTGCAGCACCTTCTCGGCGTTGCCCACCATCTTTTCCAGCTCGTCGTAAGCGTGCTCCGGCTTGACGATCTTGATCAGCTCCACCTTGTCGAACTGATGCACGCGAATCATGCCGCGCGTGCCCACGCCCGCCGCGCCGGCTTCGCCGCGAAAACATGGAGTGTAAGCGCAGTAACGAATGGGCAATTGTTTCTCCGCCAGAATTTCTTCGCGATGAATATTCGCCACTGGCGTTTCGGCGGTAGGAATCAAATAAAGTTTGCCGAGATTTTTCGCGTCGTCGCCTTCGGCCACGCCGTAATACTGGTCCTTGAACTTGGGAAACTGTCCCACGCCCACGAGACATTGCTCGCCGACCATCAATGGCGGCGCGATCTCCGTGTAGCCGTGTTCCGTGATGTGCAGGTCGAGGAGAAACTGGATCAACGCCCGCTCCAACCGCGCGCCCCAGTTCGTGTAGAGCAGAAAGCCGCTGCCGGAAAGTTTTGTGGCCCGCGCAAAATCCACGAGTTTCAAACTCTCGCACAACGCGACGTGCGCCTTGGGCTGAAAGGCGAACGTCGCCTTTGTTCCATGCACGCGGACTTCGGGATTATCTTCCGCCGATTTGCCAGGTGGAATTGATTCATGCGGCAGGTTGGGTAATTGCAGCATGAGGAAGTCGAGCGTGGTTTCAGCTTTAATTGCGTCTTTATCATAAGTTGCAATTCTATCTCCAAGCTCGCGAACTTGCTGTTTTCTTGACTCTGCTTCTTCTAATTTTTTCAGCGCCATCAACGCGCCAATTTCCTTGGAAATTCGATTGCGGTCGGCCTTCAACGCTTCGACGGCACTCAAAGCCTGCCGCCGCGCTTGGTCAAAAGTAATTATTTCGTCAATCTTGATTTCGTCTCCCGCACCGCGCGTGGCGAGGCGTTGACGTACAAAATCCGGCTTTTCGCGAATCAATTTGATGTCGAGCACGGGCGGATTATAGGCAGAGCGTAGTTCACTTCAAGAATGAAGCCCAAAAGAAACTGTGCTCTTAACCCGACGCACCTAATTGTGTCATCATTTTTGGCCACATCGTCCAGCTTGACTTGCCCCGAAGCGGCGGCGTTCAATGGGCGCATGTCCAAACCATTTCACATCACGCGCCGCTCTTTTCTCGCCCATTGCACTGCTGTTGCCGCCGCCACCGGACTGCCTTTGTGGTTTGTCCGTCAGGAACTAGCTGCCGCCGAACCTGAAGCCAAACCAAAGAGTCCCAACGACCGTCCTGGTATCGCTTTGATCGGCTGCGGCGGCATGGGCCGGGGTGACGCCCAGAACGCCAGCCGTTTCGGCGACATCGTGGCGGTGTGTGACGTGGATCAGCACCAAGCCGAAGCCGCTGCCAAACTGCTAACGAAGGATGGTAAGACACCCACGATCCTCAATGACTTTCGCAAGGTCATGGAGCGCGACGACGTTCACATCATCGTCCAGGCCACGCCCGACCATTGGCACACGCTGATCAATCTCGCGGCGGCCAAGGCGAAGAAGGATGTCTATGGCGAGAAGCCGCTCACGTTGACGATTGATGAAGGCAAGCGCGTGGTGAAGGCCGTGCGCGCCCAGGGCATCGTCCTTCAAACCGGCAGCCAGCAGCGCAGCGATAAAAAATTCCGGCTCGCGTGCGAACTGGTGCGCAATGGGCGTCTGGGAAAATTGAAGGAGGTGCAGGTGTTTCTGCCGGCGGGAATTCGCGGTGGCCCTTTTCACACGCAGCCGGTGCCGGAAGGTTTTAACTGGGATTTTTGGCAGGGGCAGACACCGGCGGTGGAGTATCTCAAGGAACGCACCCACGGCACGTTTCGCTGGTGGTTTGAATATTCCGGCGGCCCGGTCACGGACTGGGGCGCGCATCACAACGACATCGCGCGCTGGGCCATTGGACAGGACGGGCCGGTGGCGGTCGAAGCCCGTGTCGTGACCGGCTCGGTGGCGGGCGGCTACAACACGCCCACTGAATTTGAAGCCACGCTCACTTATGCCGGTGGCGTCAAGCAAATCGTGAAAACCACGCCCGATGACAGCCCGTACGGAGCGGTCATCAAGCAGGACGGCCAGCGCAACGGCATCAAGTTCGTCGGCACCGACGGCTGGATCTGGGTCAATCGCGGCGACCTGTCCGCCAGCAATGACGATCTGCTCTACGCGCCGCTGCCGGACAACGCCACGCGTCTCGAAGTCAGCGGCGATCACATGGGCAACTTCTTTAGTTGTGTGCGTTCACGCAAAGACCCGATCTGCCACGTCGAAGTCGGCCATCGCTCCGCTTGCGTGGGGCATCTCATCGTCATCGCGCTGCGGCTGGGGAAAAAATTCCAGTGGGATCCGGTCAAGGAACTGTTCACCGGCGAAGGCGCGGCGGAAGCCAACCAGCACGTCGCGCGCGAAATGCGGAAGGGTTACGATTACAACTTGGTCGGTTGAAAATAACTCCGGCGACATCGTGGCAAGGGTTGTTGTGGCAGCCACCGAATTTTCAATCCCAAATTGCTTCGTCTGCCATTTCAGGAATTCACTATATCGCATCCATTTCGCGCAGCGGCTTTTCCGCTCACCCTAAAAGTGCTTGCGATGACAAACCAAACAAAATTAGCAACGTTGTTCGTCTTGGCCACAATCGCCGTCGCCGCGCCGGCCTTGGCGGCGGAATCCGTCGCCGATGATTCGCTGCGGCTGTGGTATGACAAGCCCGCGACGAACTGGTATGAGGCACTGCCTGTCGGCAATGGTCGCATGGGCGCGATGGTTTTCGGCGGCACGGCGACGGAGCATCTCCAACTCAACGAGGACACCATCTGGTCCGGCGGGCCGTATGAGCCGGCGCGGGCTTCGGCGCGCGACGCCATCCAGCGCGTGCGCGAACTGGTTTTCAAAGGCACGCCCGAAGCGCAGGGCGAAGCGGTTGGCCTGCTGTATCAAAACGCGATGGGCCAGCCGATGAAAGAAACGTCGTATCAGCTTCTCGGCGATCTGGCGCTGACATTTCCGAGCAACGCAATTCCGATTTCGCGTTATCGCCGCTCGCTGGATTTGGATTCCGCCGTGGCGACGACGACTTACCAGATTGGCGAAGTCACCTGCACGCGCGAGGTGTTCGCGAGTTTCCCTGATCAAATCATCGTGGTGCGCATTTCGGCGGACAAGCCGGGCAGCGTGAGTTTCAATGCCGCGTTCGCGTCGCCACTGAAAAATTTCAAGCAGTCTGCTGACGGCAACGTGCTCGTGATGGAAGGTCGCGGCGGTGATTACAGGAAGACTGTCAAGGAATGGTGGCTGCCGGATCAAATCCCGCAATCCGCGCGCACCAATATCAATGACGTGGATGTTCCGGGCGCAATCGTCGCCCACGCGCGGCTCGTGGCGAACAACGACGGCGGCAAAGTCACCGTGACCG
>JANYDP010000493.1 GCA_025363535.1 Verrucomicrobiota bacterium
CGCGGTCATAGAAGATTTCGCACACGTCGCCGCCGTCACGCCGTCGCCGGGCATCGGCGTGATTTTCTATTATTTTCGGGGCGCGTTGCGGGTCACGGTGCTGCATCTCGAACAATATTTTTCCGCCGCCGAGGCGGATGGCTTCGCCGCCGGACTGCGCGCGCGGCTGCTCCATCCATGAGCACGGCGGTGGACATCGCGGTCGTCGGCGCAGGCGCGGCGGGCCTTGCGGCGGCGGTGAGCGCGGCGCGGGCCGGTTGCACCACGATGCTGCTCGATCAACGCCCCGCCGCCGGCGGCACGGGCGGTTTCAGCGGACTGACCACGCTCTGCGGGCTGTATGATGACGCGGGGAAATTTCTCAACGGCGGTTTCGCGCGGGAGTTTGCAGAGGCGTTGGCGGAACGCCCATCTCCCGATCGGCCCGAACCTGGAGCCGCCTCACGGCAACGTGCCGATCGGGAGATGGGCGCCCCAATAAAAATGGGCCGCGTCTGGGTGCTGTCGTACCGCCCGGAAACATTTCGCGCGCGCGCGGCACAACTGATTTCCTCGACCCCCAATCTCCGCGCGCACTGGCACGCCCCGTTGCAGTCCGTGGTTGCGGAAAACGGCCGCATCACGCGCGTGAATGACTTCGCCGTCGGCGTGGTGATTGATTGCAGCGGCGGCGCGGAAGTCGCGCGCCTCGTGGACGCCGAATGTCTGGCCACCGATGCGACCACCCAAGCGCCCGCCGTGGTGTTTCCACTCGACGGCGTGACGCGCGAATTTAATTCCGCAGCGGACGTCGCCCAGGTGCTGCTGCCGCTGGCGCGCGCGGGCTTTCCACCGTTGAATTTTCAAGCCAGCCTTGAACGGGACCAGCTCACCGTTAAGTTCACCGGCGCACCGGAAGCGGTGCGACCGCTGATCGAATTTTTGCGCGCGAACATCGGGGGGTTTGAAAACTGCGCCACGCCGTTGAAAGAATTTGCACCCACGCCGCGCGCGGGTCGGATGATCGTCGGCCAGTACGTGCTGACCGGCACCGATGTGCTGGCCGGCCGGAAATTTCCTGACGCCGTGGCGCGGTGCGCCTGGCCGGTGGAGCAATGGGGCGCGGACGGCGTGGCACGATTTCAATATCTGCCGCCGGGCGCGCATTATGAAATTCCCGCGCGGTCGCTGCGCGCCGCCCGCGTCGAAAATCTTTTTATGGCCGGCAAGACTCTCAGTGCGGATGTCGCCGCCATCGCCAGCGCGCGGGTGATGGGCTGCTGCCTGGCCACCGGCGCGGCGGCTGGCCAACTGGCCGCGCAATATCTACAATCCCCGCCGAGAAAATGACGCGCGCCTTCGACCAGCTTTGGGCCGGGACCTTTCGCCACGCGGCGAAGCACTCGCCCTTTTACCGCGAACAATTTCGCGGGTTGAAGCGCGTGCCGCCGCTGACCTCGCTGCGCACCGTGGACAAAAGGGTTTTGTCCGAACGCAACCTGGATTTTCTTTGCGTGCCCCGGGCGAAGGTTGTCGAGATCGTCACCACCAGCGGCACCACGGGCCAGCCGTTGCTGTGGAGGCTCACGGAAGCGGACGTGCAACGGCTCGCGGCGAACGAAAAAATCTCGTTCAGTTGCGCCGGTCTGACCGCGCACGACACGGTGCTGGTGGCCGTGGCGATGGATCGCTGTTTCATGGCCGGACTCGCGTACTGGCTCGGTCTGCGCGAACTCGGTTGCGCGGTCGTCCGCACCGGCGCGTCCTCGCCGATGCTCGTGCTGGAAATGATCGAACGCCTGCAACCAACGGCCATCGTCGCGGTGCCGTCGTTCCTGCGCGTGATCGCGGAAAAGGCGCGCGAACAGAAATCCAATCTAAAAAAATGTTCCGTGCAAAAGACCGTCTGCATCGGCGAGCCGATTCGCGACCCGGCGTTTCAGTTGAACGCGTCGGGACGCGCGATTGCAGCGGCGTGGGGCGCGCAGGTTTATGCCACTTACGGCGTGACGGAACTCGCCAACTCACTCTGCGAATGCGACGCGGGCGTGGGCGGGCATTTGCACGACAAACAATTGCATTTGGAAATTCTCGACGACGATGACCAACCCGTGGCCGACGGCGAAGTCGGGGAAATTGTGGCGACCACTTTCGGCGTCGAGGCGATGCCGCTGATCCGCTATCGCACGGGCGATTGCGCGGCGCTGTTTCACGCTGCGTGCCCATGCGGCCGGAAAACTCCCCGGCTCGGCCCGATCCTCGGCCGCAAAAATCAAAAGCTGAAATTCAAGGGCACCTCGGTGTTTCCCTCCACGCTCGCAGCGGTGCTGGAACAAACGGACGGCGTTGAGTCGTTCGTCATCGTGGCGCGGCAGGAAAACGAACTTTCTGATTCGATCGAAGTACTGGTTCACGGCGCGGCTTCCGTCCCGACGTTGCGCGAGGCGCTGCAAGCCCAAGCTCGGATCGCACCAAAGATTAGGCTCGTCTCGCCGGCGAAAATCGAATCACTCCAACTCCCCCCAAACGCGCGGAAGCGGCGAACCTTTGTGGATCTGCGATGAAATTTTGCGTCATCATCCCCTGCTTCAACCACCCGGCGACGGTGGCCGCCGTCGCCCGCGCGGCGCAGGCGCATTGTCCCGTCGTGGTCGTGGACGACGGCTCTACCCAGAAACTTCCCGAGTTGCCGGGCTGCACGCTGGTGCGACTGGAACGCAATGGTGGCAAGGGCGGCGCGCTGCGGGTCGGTTTGCAAAAAGCGCGTGAGCTCGGTTGCACGCACGCGATCACGATGGACGCGGACGGCCAGCATTTTGCCGACGACCTGCCGAAATTTCTCGCGGCGGCGCAAGCGCAGCCGGAGGCGTTTATCGTCGGCGTGCGGGATTTTTTTGCGGCCGGTTGCCCCACGCACCGGCGTCGGTCCAACGCCGTTTCGACCTTTTGGTTTCGGGTGGAGTCCGGCGTGAAACTCGGCGACACGCAATGCGGCTTTCGTTGTTACCCGCTTGATTTGGTGCAGCGGTTGAAGACGCGGGCCGGCCGTTACGCGTTTGAACTGGAGTTCATGGTGCGGGCGTCCTGGGTCGGCACGACCATCGTGGCGGTACCGGTGAAATGCGTTTACACCACCACGCATATGAGCCAGTCGCATTTCCGGCCGGTGCGGGATCTGGCACACATCACGTTCATGAACATCGGACTGGTACTGCAATCGTGGTTCGTGCCGCGCACGCTGCTGGTGCCGTGGTGCTACGGGAAAAGGTTTTCTGCGCGCCGCACGCTGCATGAATTTTTCTCCGAGCATGTTCACAGCCCGTGGCAGATGTCGCTGGCCGTCGGGCTGGGATTGTTTTTCGGCATCGTGCCCATCTTCGGTTTTCAAATGGTGATCGCCGCCGCGCTGGCGCACCGGTGGCGGTTGAACAAGGCGATCACGCTGCTGGCGAGCAACATCACCATTGCACCGCTCGCGCCATTCATTTATTGCGGCGCGATGATGCTCGGCCACTGGCTGTTCACGGGCGAGGTGATGGAAATTTCCCCGCGCCACCTGACCTGGGCGCACATGCGGGAATACTTCGGACAATGGCTCGCGGGTTGTCTCGCGCTGGCAGTGGTGGTCTCGTTGGTTGGAATGTTGGTCACCTACCTGGTCGCGCGACTCTGGCGTTTCCGCCAACCCACCGCTGCCGCCAACGAACCGGCTCCGCTGCTTTGAATGAAACCTGATCTCTATTCGCGGCTTTATCGGTGGCTCGTCACGCATCGCTGGCCGGTGCTGCTGGCCACACTGGTGGCCACGGCCATCGGCGTGGGGATTTCCCTGCGGATTGATCTGGACGAGGACATTCTCTCCGCGCTGCCGGAACACGATCAGCTCGTGGACGAATACAAATACGCGCTCCGCAAGTTCCACCAGATTGACCGCGTGTATCTCGACGTGGGCACCAGTGCGGAAAACCCCGACCAACTCGGTGAAGCCGCCGACGCCGTGTTCGCCGGCCTGAGCGCCAACCCCGCCAACGGCCGGATCATGTATCGTCTCGAAGGCGGCGGACAGCAGCAGGTCATAGATTTTTTAACCGGCGCTTTGCCAAACCTTTTCACCGAAGCCGACGCGCAGGTGCTGGCCAAAAAAATCGAGTCGTCCGAAGTGCGCGACTATCTCACGACCATTCGCCGCAAGCTCGCGGGGCCGGAAGGCATGGTGCTCAAGAACGTCGTCGCGGCCGATCCCGTCGGCATGAGTTCGCTGGTCGTTGCGAAGGTGTTGCCGTTGCAGACAGGTTTCGGCGACACGCAAATCGTGGACGGCCGCATCACCAGCGGCGATGGCCGGCATATTCTGCTGATGACCGAGCCGAAATTGCCGTCGTCCAATTCGGACGCCAGCGTTTCGCTCGTGCAAGATTTGCTCCGCGTGGCGCACGAGGTGGAGGCGCGCTATCCCGGCGTTCACGTGGCGATCACCGGCGGGCATCGCATGTCCGTGGACAACGCAACCTTCATCAAGAGCGATGCGACGCACTGCATTTTCCTCGGCATGTTTTCCATGCTCGTGCTGTGCCTGACGGCGTTTCGCCGGCGCTGGCTGGCACTGGTGGCGTTCCTGCCGTCATTCTTTGGGACGATGGTCGCCGGTGTGGTGCTGTCCGTGTGGCAACATCATTTGTCCGGCATCGCGCTGGGGTTTGCGACCATCGCCATCGGCATCACCGTGGACTATGCGATCTACGTCATCTACCACCTGGACGACGCCGGCGGGCGCGACCGTCCGGCGATCGGCCGGCATCTGGCGCGGCTGGTGTTTCCGATCACCATCGGCGCGCTCACGACCATCGCGGCGTTTCTAGTGATGATCAGTTCGCCGATGCACGGCTACCAGCAACTCGGCATTTACGGCGCGATCGGCGTGGCGTTCTCGGCGGCGTTTGCGCTGATCATTTTGCCGTTGCTCGTGCCGAACGAAGCGAAACGCGGCCAGCCGCCGCTCTGGCTGACGCGGGCGCTGGAAAAATTCTACGCGTGGCGCGAACGGAAAATAATCTGGCTGCTCGCGTTGGTCACGCTCCTCACCGTGTTCGGTGCGCTCGGCGTCCGCAAGGTGCGGTTTGAAGGCGACCTCGCCGCGCTCAATGGCATCACCGAATCCACCAAGCAGGACGAGGCGCTGATCCGCAAGACGTGGGGCGACGCGCTCGGGATGACGATGATTCTCGCGCACGGAAAAACCGAGGAGGAAGCGTTGGTGCAAAACGATCGCGCCGCCGAACTGCTCGCGCACGAACCGGGCGTCACGGCGGTTTATTCGCTGTCAGCAGTGTGTCCGGCGAAGGCGAATCAGGAGGCGAGCATCCGGCGCTGGCACGAATTTTGGACGCCCGCCCGCCGTGACGCATTGCGCCAGACGCTCGAACAAACCGGCAAGGAGCTGGGTTTTCGCGGCGACGCTTTTGCGCCGTTCTGGCAACGCATCGAGGGCGAACCAAAAATTCTGACGCTCGCGCTCTTTCGCGGCACACCGCTGCAACAGGTGATGAACGAACGCGTCGCCCTCGCCGCCGGGGACAACGCCGTCAGCACGCTGATCAAAATTGACGACCATTCGCAGGTGCCGGCGTTGCGGAAAAAACTCACGGGCATGATCGTCCTTGATCAACGCTCCTTCGCCGACCACATCGCCGCCATGACAAAGGGCGGGCTGGGAACTTTTGCGCTGTGGACGGGGATCATCGTGACGGGGATTTTATATTTGTCGCTGGCCTCGACCGAACTGGTGCTGGCCACGCTGCTGCCGCTGGCGTTTGGTTTGTTGTGGACGTTTGGCGCGATGGGCTGGCTGGGGCTGCCGATTGACATGATCAACAGCGTGTTCGTCATGTTCGTCATCGGCATCGGCGAGGATTACAGCCTGTTCCTCGTGACGAGCAAACTCGACGAATGGCGTGGCCGGCCGCAGCGCATCGCCGTCACCAGCGCATCCGTGGTGATCTCGGCGCTGACCACGATCTTCGGGTTTGGCGTACTGGTGGTCGCGAAGCATCCGATGCTCTATTCGATGGGCACGACGGTATTGCTCGGCATGGGCTTCACGTTCATCGCCACCATCATTCTGACGCCGCTCGCGATGGATTTGCTGCTGTTCAAACCGCCGCCGACAGGCGCATTCCGCTGGTGGCATCTGCTCGGCACCGTGCAGGCGGCCCTCCATCTCGCGGTGCTGCAATGCTTCGTTTATTTCGTCCAGCGTCCGGTGCTTTATCTTTTCCGGGCGCGCAACATTCCTGACCGCCTGCGTTGGATGACGGCGTATCTTTCGCGCGGAGTTTTTCACGCGCTGCTGTTTGGGCGGATTCGTTTCAAGAATTTTTCCGCCAAAACTTTTTCGCCGCCGTGCATCGTCATCAGCAACCACCAGTCCGCCGTGGATGTGATGGTGTTTGTGGCGTGGGCGGAAACAGTGCGGCAGACGGCGAAGAAGCGCGTGTTTGACGAGCCTTACCTCGGCCTCGGCTGCAAAATCCTCGGCCATGTCATGGTCGAGCCGTCGCAACCCGATCTGACGTTGCAACGCTGCCGCGAGCGGCTGGCCGAAGGTGCCTCGGTGCATTTTTATCCCGAGGGCACCCGTTCCAGTCACGGCTGGGTGCAGCGTTTTCATCGCGGCGCGTTTGAACTCGCCATCGAATTAAACCAGGAAATTCAGCCCGTGATCCTGTGCGACACCGTGGCCTGCGTGCCGCGCGATGCATTTTGGATTGAACCCGGCCAGGCGGTCGTCAGCGCGCTGCCGCGTGTCACGCCGCAGAATTTTGATTACTCGCAGGGTGCGGTAGCGCTGATGAAACATTGTGAAACCATCGTGCGCAACGGCCTGCAAAGCCAGCTCGACGAGATGAACACGCCGAAGGTGGTGCGCCGCAAAGTCAACCGGCTCTACCGCTATCAGGGCAAGTTCGTCGAGCAGTTCGTGTATTGGAAAATGAAGACCGACCCGGTGTTCACGGCGCTGGACGCCGTCGTGCCGCGGCAGGGGCACATTCTCGATCTCGGCTGCGGTTACGGCATCGCCACTCACTGGCTGGCGACGTTCACGGACACGCGGACTTTTTTCGGCGTGGATTACGACGAGGATAAAATCCGCGCGGCACAATGTTCCGCGCCGCAGCATCCGCGCATTAAGTTCGAAATTGGCAATGTGCTGATCTGCGAATATCCGGCCTGCGACGTGGTGCTGCTGCTCGACGTGCTGCACTACTGGACCGCCGAAAAGCAGCAGGGGATTTTGAACCGCGCGCGGCAGGCGTTGCGGCCGGGCGGACGCTTGATTTTGCGCGACGGTGCGCGGGCGGATACGGACGCGCATCGCCGCATTCATCGCTGGGAGAAATTTGCCACGCGCTTTGGCTTGAATCAGACGAAGGAAGGTCTGCACTTTCAATCGCAAGCGGAGCTGGAGGCGATGCTGAAGCGCGCGGGTTTTGCGCGCTGGGAAATCAAGGACGGTGCCGGGAACGGTTCCAATGTGCTACTGGTGGCGTGGGTGTAGCCGACGTTACCCACGGTTAAAATTCTCGCCGGCAAACCTCACGGCGGAAAACCGATCGCCAGTTTTACGGCGGCGTACTCGGGATGAATTTTCCCATCCTTCGCCCGGATGATGAGTTCCGGTTCCGTCCACGTCTGCCCGCGAAACCATTCCGGCAAATCCTCCGCGCGCATCATTCCGAACAGCGCTACGAGCGGAGGATCGCCCTCGCGGAAAACCACCGGCCGCTGGCGCACGATGACCAATCCCGCCGCCGCCGCGCCCGCCACCACGCGGGCCAACTGCGCCGCCTCACAAGGAAACACGCACGCAAAAAAACCTCCGGCCGCCAGATGCTGCACCGCCGTCGTGCAGTAATCCGCCACCGTGCCGCGCAGTTCGAAGCGACACGCCAGCTTTTGCGGATGCTCGCTCTCGACCCCGGCACCTGGCGGGAAATACGGCGGACTGCCGGTGATGAGGTCGAACTTTTCCTCGGCCCGCAGCGCGTTCGGATCGCGAAAATCCCCTTCGCGGATTTCGTAGCGATCCGTCAGCCCGTTGTAGCGAGCGGATTTTCTGGCGAGCGCGACGCTTTCGCTTTGCGCCTCGACGGTCACAAGCCTCGTGCCCGGCAGGCGCCACGCGCAAATCATCCCGACCGTGCCAATGCCACTGCCAAGATCAAGTGCGGTACGGGCGGTCGGACACCAGGTCGTGCCGTACCACGCGGTCAGAATGTCGTCGGTGGAAAAGCGATGGCCTTCGCGCAATTGAAACAGGCGGAAATGCCCGCTGATGGCGTCGAGCGTTTCGTGCGGCTCGACGACCACGCCGGAAGCCAATCCCGGCGGCACCGGTCCGGGCTTGGCCCAGCCTTTGAAGTGAGTCGGCGTGGTCACGGCTTCGTGCGCTCGAAGGTTTCATCGTCCCACGACGCCGGATCGTCGAGGGATTCCAGATGCGTGAAAACCACCGCCTCCGCCAACGCCGCGCGAATGTCGGCTTCGATTTTATCCAGCAGTTCATGACCGCGCTGCACCGTCCAGTCGCCGGGCACGAGGACGTGCATGGAAATAAATTTCTTCGCCCCCGATTGACGCGATCGCACCGCGTGGAATTGAATGCCCGCCTGTTCGTAGGTTTTCAGAACTTGGCGCACGACGGTCATGTCTTCCGCAGAAAGCGCCATGTCCATGAGACCGGCAATGGAACGGCGCACAATGCCGACGCCGGTCCAGACAATGTTCGCGGCCACGATGAGCGCGACCACCGGGTCGAGCCAGTTCCATTTCGTGAACGCGACCAAACCAACGCCCGCCACCACGCCGACGGAAGTCCACACGTCCGTCATCAGATGATGCGCGTTGGCTTCCAGGGTGATGGAGTTGTGTTTGCGGCCGGCGCGCAGGATCAACAGCGCGACGATCAGGTTGACGAGCGAAGCCACGATGGACACCAGCAGGCCCATCCCGACCGCTTCCAACGGCAGGGGTGCGAGGAGTCGCCACCCCGCCGCGACGGCGATGCTCCCCGCCGCCACGAGGATCAGGCTGCCTTCGACGCCGCTGGAAAAATATTCCGCCTTGCTGTGGCCGTAGGCGTGATCCTCGTCCGCCGGCCGCGCGGCCACGGTCAACATCGCCAGCGCCATGAATCCGCCGATCAGATTGACGACCGACTCAATGGCGTCCGAGAGCAGGCCCACCGACCCCGTGATGCGCCAGGCCGCCGTCTTCAGCGCGATGGTGACCAGGGCGGCGGCGATGGAGAGCCAGGCAAAACGGGTTAGTCGGGAGCGGTTCACTGGCGCGGATTAAAGCACGAACCAAGGGGCTTCGCCAAGTTTGTAAAGGCGGGCATTTGCTTTGGTGGCACCCGCGTCGCGCGGGT
>JANYDP010000499.1 GCA_025363535.1 Verrucomicrobiota bacterium
CTCTGCTCCCAGATTTCCGTGGGTTGCAACGCGGGCATGAGGACTTCAACGGCATCGGCACGGTTCATTTCCTCGCGGATGATCTGCTCCACCTTGCGCAGCGCGCGGAGTCCGAGCGGGAGAAAAGTATAGACGCCGCCGGCAAGTTTGCGGATGAGGCCCGCGCGCAGCAGCAGCTTGTGCGAAGCGATCTCCGCATCGGCGGGGGTTTCCTTCAAAGTCGGAATCAATGTTTTAGTCCAGCGCATAAATTCAAAGTGTGAAATGTGACGGGCGGCAGGCGGGTTGTCGAATTTTTATTGGCGGTCAAAGGGTGCGGCCGGTGCTGTATTTTGATTTCGACTCCGCGCCACTCTGAGTTTAAGCTGGCTGCAACAACACCAATCAAACCATGTCCATCAAACTGACTTTTCATGGGGCCGCTGGAACCGTCACCGGCTCCGCTTATCTTCTGCAAACCAGCCGCGCCACCGTGCTCGTGGACTTCGGCATGTTCCAGGGTTTTGCCCATCAGGACGATCTCAACCACATGCCGGCTGGTCTTGATGTCGGAAAGCTCAACGCCGTCGTGCTCACTCACGCGCATCTCGACCACACCGGCCGCTTGCCGTTGCTCGCGAAGCATGGTTATCGTGGACCGATCTATTGCACGGAGCCGACCATTCCCCTCACCGCACTCATCCTGCGCGACTCCGCGCATTTGCAGGCGATGGACCTGGAACGCTCCAATCGCAAACGCCAGCGTGCTGGCGAAGTTCCGGCTGAACCGCTCTACACCGCCGAGCAAGTGGAACAGGTGTTGCAACTTTTCAAGGCGGTGCCGTACGACGTGCCGACTGAAGTTGCGCCGGGCATCCGGGCGCGCTGGGTCGAGGCCGGGCACATGCTTGGCTCGGCCAGTCTCCAGCTTTGCGTGCAGGAGGATGGCCACACCAAGACCATCGTCTTCTCCGGTGATGTCGGCCCGAAAGGCGCGCCGATTTTGAAAGATGCCGTCGGCTTTGAGAAGGCGGACGTGGTCGTTATGGAATCCACCTACGGCGACCGCAACCACAAGCCGCTCCAAGAAACCGTGGCGGAGTTTGAGGCCATCGTGAAAAAAGCGGTTGACCATAAAAGCAAAATCCTCGTGCCGGTGTTCGCCGTGGGCCGGACGCAACTGCTGCTCTACCTGCTCGCGCAGATGTTTCGTCACCGTGTCGTGCCGAAGTTTCCCATCTTCCTCGACAGCCCGATGGCTATCGAAGCCACGAAGATTTATTGGGAACACTTGGATTTGTTCGACGCGGAATTCAAGGCGCTCAACCGCGAACGCCCGTTGACGGAGGACTTGAACACCGTCAAGCCCACGCCCACCGCGCAAGATTCGATGGCCTTGAACACACTGCCCGGCCCGTGCCTGATCATGGCCGGTTCCGGCATGTGCAACGGCGGCCGCATCCTGCATCACCTCAAGGAAAACCTCTGGCGTCCGGAAGCCTGTGTGTTGATCGTCGGCTATCAAGGCGATGGCTCGCTGGGCCGCCGGTTGGTGGATGGCGAAAAAACGGTTTCCATTTTCGGCGAAAAAATCGCGGTGAAGGCCGACGTCCACACACTGAACGGTTTCAGCGCGCACGCGGGCCAGAGCGAGTTGCTGCAATGGTTTGGGCATCTCGCGCCGGTCCGTCCGCGCGTGTTCCTGACCCACGGTGAAGCGCGCGGGCGCGAGCCATTGGCGAAGTTGATCCAGGAAAAGTTCTCACTACGTTGCGAACTGCCGATGCTGGGGAACTCGGTATCGCTCTAACTGGACGACCACCGCGACTATTTTCAAAAAGGTCAAACCGCCTGCGCGATTCAGCTTTCGCTCAAACGTTTCACGGGCTTTTCGTAAAAAGTCCGGTGAGCTTCCTTCAGGATCGCGGGGATTTTTTTTGCGAACGGACTGCGGCCCAGACAGGCGGCCAGGTTTGACTCCAGCGTCTTCGCGGCATTTTCACCCGGAAACCAATGCTCGGCTTGGCCGAGCAGGTTGTAGCGCATTTTCGCCCACGCGAGCAGGTCGAAAGGTTTTGCGTAAGTCCACAGCCGCAGAATTTCCTGCACATTGATCTGGCCGGGCACATCCAGGTAAAGCGGCAAACCTTCAAACCATTGGCGGCACCAGTCCGCGCCGAGGACGTGTTCCATTTCCGCGCGCAGCCGTTTTTCAATCGGCGCAATCGTCGCCGGGATACGGTCGTAATACTCCAGCGCGGCAACGTGCTCATCGAAATCCGCCGGCCTGGCTGCGCCGCAGCTCAACGTGTGGACCTTCGGGCGGGCCAGACAGTAAAGGTCGTTGAACTGCATGGGCGTCAGCGGCGCACAAAGTTTGGACATTTTCGCGGACGGCTCCTGGAGTTTCCCGCCCTTGTCGTTCGGGCTGATGATAAAGACGCCCATGTCGAGTTTGTGCGCCGCCTCGACGGCAGACCAGTTGAGGTCGTTGACAAAATACCAGTGCAGGTTCACGTAATCGAACTCGCCGCTCTGGAGCGTTTCAAGGATGATGTCGGTGGTGGCGTGCGTGGAAAAACCAATGTGCCGCACGCGGCCCTCCTTTTGCAGTTGGCGGGCGGCGGCAAGGCAGCCGTCTTTTCGGAGTGACCAGTCGAGGGTCTCGCGGTTGTTGATGCCGTGCAGGGAAAATAAATCCACATGATCGAGTCCCAGATATTTCATCGAGGTCTCGAAGGTTTCGAGAAATTCCCGCGCGGTGGCCTTGGGCGACACCTTGGTCTGCACGATCAGTTTTTCGCGCGGCAGGGCGGGGAGGATTTTTCCGAGCTGCATTTCCGACGAGCCGTAGCCGCGGGCGGTTTCGATGTGGTTGATCCCAAGTTCAAGTGCGCGGTGGATGCAGGCCTCGAGATTGGACTGGTTGTCCGGCGGGATTTCCTTCGGATCCACGTCCTGCCACTTGAACTGGTACCTCATGCCGCCGCAGGAAATCACCGGCATAGCCAGCTCTGTGCGACCGAAACGACGATATTTCATGGCGCGCAAGGTAGGCGAAAACCTTCCGCTTGCAACCGGGGAAAAACCTTTTGTGAAAATGCCTTCAATGGCGTTGACACCCTCCAGCCCACCGTCTAAAGTTTTGCAGAAATTCAAAACTAAAACCGAGCCATGTTGATTCGCATCAGTTTAATCTTCGCCATCCTTGCCGGCCTGGCCGCAGGCGCGCTCAATTTCGTCACCGTCAAGCAGAAGGTCACCACCCTGCAAACGAACTTGAAAACGGAGACCGCCGGGCGGGCGACTGCGGAGAACAGCCTGCGGACCACCAAGAAGAATTTGGAAAACACCACCACCCAACTGACGCAGACCAATTTTGCGCTCGTGCTCTCCTGGACGGAACGCGACAAGGCGTTTGCCGACCGCGACACCGCCGTCAAACGCGCGGGTGACCTTTCCGAGAAGCTGGCCAAAACCACCAAGGAACGGGATGATGCCAAGGACGAATTGGCCGCTTATCAATCCGCAGGTTTGACCCCGGCGCAGGTGGCCGCCCTGGGTAAGGACCTGAAGGCCGCGCAAGAAAATCTGGCCGGCGCCCACGACGAAAATGTTTTGCTCGGGAAAAAAATTGACAAGCTCAAGTATGAACTTGCCAAGTACGGCCCGGTCAAGCCGACGGTTTTCCTCCCCGACACGCTCAAGGGGCAAGTGGTGGTGGCGGATCCCAAATGGGATTTCGTGGTGGTGAACGTGGGTGACGCCCAGGGCGTCAAGCAGGACGGTGAACTGCTCATCAGCCGCGGCGGCAAACTGGTGGCGAAGGCGATTGTGACCAGCATCCAAAAAGATCGTTGCATCGCCAACGTCATGCCGGGCTGGAAATTGGCTGAAGTACTCGAAGGCGATCAAGTGATTCCGGCGCACCCCGCCTCCTCGTGAACCGCCTCACCGTCAAGTTCTCCTCGCTTCTGCTGCTTCTCCTCGCCTTGATGGCGATTTTCTCAAGTGGTTGCGGCAGTTTGGAAGCTTCCGACAACGCCTCCGCCCGTCCGTGGAACGCCCCCGCCAAATGGGAAACCGGCGGCCTCCCCAGCACGATGACCGAAGGCCGGTGAGTTTCGTTCACGGTTTACGTTTCGTGCTTCATGTTCAGTCCGCTCACTTCGCCACTTCCACGCACCGCGTCTCCCGGATCACCGTGATCTTGATCTGCCCCGGATACTGCAATTTGTTTTCAATCTTCGCCGCGATGTTCCGGGCGAGGGCAAAGGCTTCCTCATCGCTGATCAAATTGGGCAAGACGAACACCCGCAATTCCCGCCCCGCCTGCACCGCATAGCTTTTTTCCACGCCGGGAAAACTATTGGCGATTTGTTCCAGATCCGCCACCCGCTTCAAATAAGTTGTCATGCTCTCCGAGCGTGCGCCGGGCCGCGAGGCGCTGATGGCGTCGGCGGCGCTGACTAAAATTCCCAGCGGGCCGACGGGTGGCACGTCGTTGTGATGCGACGCGACGCCGTTGACGACCGCGTCACTCTCGCCGTAACGCTTGATCAACTCCGCGCCGACCATGGCGTGCGGGCCTTCCAGTTCGTGGCTGACCGCCTTGCCGATGTCATGCAGCAGGCCGGTGCGCTTGGCCACGGCCATGTCCAAGCCGAGTTCCGCCGCCATCAAACCCATCAGGTGCGCGACCTCGACGGAGTGATCCAAAATGTTTTGCGAAAAGCTGCGGCGGAAATGCAGGCGTCCGAGCAGTTTCACAAGCTCGGGATGCATCGGCTGGGAACCGGTCTTGGCGGTGGCCTCGTTGCCCAGGCGCACAATCAGTTCATCCATCTCGGCCGTGGCCTCGGTGACGACTTCCTCAATGCGCGTCGGATGAATCCGCCCGTCCTCAATCAGCCGCGTCATGGCGATGCGGGCGATCTCGCGGCGCACCGGATCGAAACCGGAAATCACCACCGCGCCCGGCGTGTCGTCCACCAGGATGGTGACGCCCGTGGCCGCTTCAAACGCCCGGATGTTCCGGCCTTCACGCCCGATGATGCGGCCCTTGATCTCGTCGCTCGGCAGCGCGATGGTCGCCGTCGTGTTTTCCGACGTGTGATTTCCCGCATAGCGTTGGATGGCCACGCTGATGATGCGGCGCGCCTGGTCTTCCGAGTGCGTCCTGGCGTCGTCCAGAATCCTCCGCGTCAGATTGCTCGCGTCCTGCAAGGCCTCCTGCTCGATTTGCTCGAGAAATTTCTGCCGCGCTTCGACCTCGCCCAGACCCGAGAGTTTTTTCAGTTCCTCGCGCCGTTCCTGCATCAGTTCGGACAAATCCTGCCGCTGCTTTTCAAGCTGGTCGGTCTTGGTGCGCAGGGAAGTTTCCTGTTCCTTGAGCTTTTGCTCGGCCTGCACCATGCGTTCCAACTGGGAGTTGATCAGCGTCTCGCGTTCTGTGAGCCGGCGCTCCGACTCGGTGCGTTCGGCCAGGCGGGTGGCGAAAGACATCTCAGTCTGCGCGCGCAGCTTAAGCGCCTCCTCGGTCGCGGCCAGGCGGGCATCGCGGGTGATGGCCTCCGCCTCGGCGCGGGATTTTTTCAAAAGCGTCTGCGCGGCGTTGGTCAGGGATTTTTTCCGTTGGCGGTCTTTCCACCACAGGACCAGAAAGCAAAGCGCAGCCCCGGCCGTGAAGAGGGCGGCCCCCGTGTAAATATTGGCCAAAAATATCATTTCAGAACCGCGCGCTGTTTATGGCTCGATCCAGCGCATCGGCGTCAAGATGCAGTTCAAGGGAATGTCATGCGGCTCCACCGGAATGTCGGCGACGATTTGTTCGTCGAACGCCACCCCGCAGGTTTTGCCGCGCACGTCCGCCAGCAGATGGTCATAGTATCCCTTGCCCCGGCCCAGCCGGCGTCCATGCAGGTCGAAGGCTACGCCAGGCACCAGGGTCAAGTCGAGCCGATTCAAGGGCACGACGGGACAGGAGTTGTTCGGTTCCCGAATCCCATATTTTCCGGACACCACATCTGTTGCAAGATTCCGAATCTGGCACGCGACATAATTTTTGGTGGCCGGATCAAAACGAGGTAAAGTCACGAGCTTGCCCGCATGCAAAGCCTCGGCCAGTAATGGCCAAAGATCCGGCTCGTCCGCGAGCGGAGCGAAAATCAAAACCGACTCCGCCGCGCGCCATGTT
>JANYDP010000526.1 GCA_025363535.1 Verrucomicrobiota bacterium
AAGCTTTTAGCCGGAACCATTGTTTTGAACCACGAAATACACGAACCACACGAAAGGAAAACCCAGCGGATCCGGCGGGGCTAGCTTTCCCCGGCTGCAAAGAATGGCGGCACCTTTCTGTGGCCAGTAAAATGCCCGCACCAGTTTCCTCGGCCAGTTATTTTCGTGTGGTTCGTGTATTTCGTGGTTAATCCCTCTGCATCGTTTCGGTTTAGTGCCTCGTTAGTCTGGATGTTGGCATCGCGGTGGGCGGTTCTCACCACGGCGCGGGCCTCGGCTTCGGACTAATGATTCATCGTTTCACCTAAATCGCCCCCGCTTCCGGCGGCCAAGCCAGCGGCACACCGTCCTGTTGCAGCCGCGCCTGGAAAGCGGTCAGCAGCCCGGCCTGGTGGCGCACGGCGCGGGGCGATTGCTTTTGCGCCAGGCAGAAGGCGACGAGCGCGCCGGCAGATTCGCCGACGTTCCATTCCACGGGATGCAGGCGGTAACAGCCGTTGGTGAGATGGGTGACGCCGAGGTTTTTGCAGGCGGGCAAAAGATTTTCGACCCGCTGCGGAATCAGCGCGCCGAGCGGGATTTGAAACGGCAGCGTGCTGCCGTAAGCGCCGTGATCGCCGGTGGTGGTGAGGTGCAGATCCATGTGGTAGCTGCCGATGCCGACCGCGTCGGGAAATTTCGTGGCGCGCACTTCTTCTTTTTTCAAACCGGTCTCGCGCATCCGCGCCTCGGTGGTGACGTGTTGTTCCAGCACGGTGAACTCGGCCTGGAGACGCCGGCCTTCGCGGATGTAGGGATACTTCGCCAACCCGTCGGCCGTGCCGACGACATCGGGGCGGAGGCGCAAGCCTTTCCAACCCGTGCCGCCGTCGGGACGCGGCGTTTCGGTTTGCAGCCAGTAAACGAGTGAGAGACTGAGCTGCTTGGCGCGTTCGAGATGTTTCTTCGCCTCGGCTGCGCTGACATCCGTGATGAGGCCGAACGAGTAATCATTCTGCGGCCAGTTCACGATGGTGAGGTCGCCGCGATAAAATCCGGGCGTGAACAAATCGCGGTCGGCGATGCGGCGGTAGGTCCAGAAGCCTTTGCGCGCTTCGGGATCAAAGCCGATTTTCTTCGACTCAGTGGAATCAAAACTCAGGAAGCGGTAATTCTTTTCCGCCGACGTGCTCATCTTGAAATCGCGCCAGTAGGCATAATCACGCGGACGATCAATCGTGTGATCTTCGTCACGCAAATAGTCCAGCGCGAAACAAAACGTGAAGCCTTGCAGATTGTTGGGCTGCGCTTTTTCCTTCGCGTGCGGCTCGGTGGTTTCCGACTTCGCTTCCGCGCCGAGTGCGTATTCGGTCTTGGTCAGCGGCAGCAAGTCGCCTTGCTCGGTGGCGTCGGCAAAGAACGGTGCCCGGAGAATCAGTTCGTGGCCGGATTCCCGATTCAAAACGCGCACGGCTTCGACGCGGTCGCCCTTCGTCTCGGCGTTTACGGCTTGGTGGTTCAGGAGAATTTGAAGCTGTCCGTTGCCGAGATACGGCGCGAGCATTTCGTAAAGCACCGCCAGGGCCACGCGCGGCTCGCAGCCGATGCGGGAGACCCAGCAGTTGCCGGGATTGAAATGTTTGCTGGCCTTCGCTTTTTCCGTGAGCGGATAGTTGCGCGAATAATAATCGCGGATGCCGGTGCGCAACGCCTGGTAGCTTTTGGTCCCGCCAAACGTTTCGATCCAGTTGTTCTCATCCGGCGGCACGGCCTGCTGCGTGAGTTGTCCGCCGATCCAGTCCGTCTCCTCGGTCATGATGACGCGCAGCCCATTGCGCGCCGCCGCGAGCGCCGCCGCGCAACCACCGAGTCCGCCGCCGATGATGACGAGGTCGGCGGACATTTCCAGCGTGCGCCGACGAAAGGGTTTCGCGCCTGGACGATTTGCTTCACTCGTGCTGGCCGCCAGCAGCGAAGTGGGTGCGGTGAGAATCAGCGGCGTCGCCAGTCCCACGCTTTTGAGAAAGTCACGGCGGTCAAATGTTGAATGGTTCATAAATCAAGTTCTCCAGAAAATCTTGCGCCGCGTCAGAAAACTCACGGTCACGGCCATCAGCGACGTGATGATGACGCCTTTCCAAAATCCGCGCCCCGGCGTGCTGGCAAAGTCGGTCAGCCAGGTTGCGCCACCGGTGAGCGCGAGGACGGGTGTGATGAAGTTGTTGATGCCGGCGTAGGCGATCATCGGGTTCTGGCCGTTGGCGATCAGCAGTTGCACCCAGCGGCGACGGTGGAACACATCAATCAAGATCGAGAAGCCGATGAACGCGCAAATGGCCAGGCCCGAGGTGACGAAATAATAGCTGACGGTGGCCTTGTCCTTCTTGATGCCGCCTTCGTACGGCTCGAAGAACAGGCCGAGCACGAGCCAGTAGATTGCCCATTGGAAAAGGCTGCGGTAAAGGTGTTCGGTTTCCGTTTTGGGGTTTGTGAGCAGCCACCAACCCAGGCCGCACATTGCAAAAGTCAGCAGCGTGGTGGAGACGAGCCAGCGCGTTTTCAAACCGATGAGCAGCACGAGCACGAACGCAAACATGAGGACGCCAATGAAAATCATCTGCCGGGCCGGGCTGTTTTTTTCAGCGGTGGACGAGGCCGGGCCGGAGTTTTGAATCCACTTCAAAATCAAATCGCCGGCGATGGTTCCAGGGATGACGATGCAGAGGTATTGCAAATAGTAGAGCTGGTAAATCCACGGGGCAGGGGACCAGCGCCAGATTTCATGCACCCAGCCTTCGGTGGCTTGCGGCATGTTTGAGAGGCGGATGGCCAGCAGAATTCCCAGCAGACCGAGGCGAGGTAGAAGATTTTTCCGGGTCAGCATCCAGACGAGCGAACCGAACACCGCCATGTTGGTCAGTACGATGATGATGATGTCGCTGCGGCCCAGCTTAAAGCCGCTGCCGTCCGGGTAATGTGCTTGCGTCAAGAAAAGGATTGCGCCGAGCCAGCCACCGAGACGAATTCCCCATCGCATCGTGCGCGGCCACGACTCCGGCAGTCGTGCGAGAATGGGAAACAGCAGAAAAAATCCCAGCAACGCCACCAACCAAGTCACGGTGGTCGGGTGCGTGCTCAAGGTGTAGGGACGAATTGCCTGCACGAAGAGCGCGAAGAAGCCGAGGAGAACTCCGCGTTCCAAAATGAACGCGCCGAGTTTCCATTTCGGTGCGCCGGATTCCATCCGCCGTGAAAGCGCGAGCGGAAAGGCCGCGCCCATTGCGAAAAGAAAAAACGGAAAGACCAAATCCACCCAGGTGATGCCCGGCAGCGTGCCGATCCATTCGTGCGTGGGCGGCGGTTCCTGCGCGTGATACATCCAACTCGGCAGCGCATTTTGCCCGAAGGGAAGCTGGCCCGAAAGCAGCATGGCCAGAATCGCGAGGCCTCGCAGTGCATCAAGGGCGTGGGCGCGATTCTGGCCAGTGACGGTGCTCACAGTGCGCCCCAAAAGCGCCAGCGGGCAGGCGCACTCCAAGACGCTGCCGCGCAATTCGGGAGCGGTTGAAGTTCCGACAGGTTTTGGAGTGCGGTGGCCCTCCACCGCTTTATCAACGGCGAAAATGGCCGGTTACATCGGGAACTCCCGTCGTTTTGATTCAGGTTCCGAGCCATTTGATCTGAGCGAACGACAAACCTGTGCTCACACCTTGCCGAGCTGCTTCAGCACTTCATACGTGCGGCGGACGGTTTCAATCGGGTGCGCGCTGGTTTCGTGTTCGACGACGTACCATTGAGTGCCGCCCTTGGATTCGCACCACTCGAAGACGCCGGGCCAGTTGATCTTGTCCTCGCCGATGACGGCTTCGGGGCCGCCGCCATTGGCTTTGATGTGAATCGAGCGGCAACGACCGGGGTAACGATGCAAGACTTCGACCGGATCCTGTCCGCCGTCGCGGCAGTTGCTGGTGTCGAGTTGCATGATGACTTCCTTCTTGGTGTTGCCGAAGAAAATGTCCCAGGCGGACTGGCCCTCGATCAATTCAAAGTCATGCTTGTGCGCATGGTAACCGGTCCACATGCCGAGCGGTTTTAATTTGTCGGCGAGGTCGTTGAACATCTTGGCGTGATCCAGCCATTCCTGTTTCGTCTTGGCGGTCATGTAGGGGCAGATGACGAATTTGTTGCCGAGGATCTGGTTGAACTCGATGGTCGCGTCAATTTTGTCGGGCTGAAGATCGGCGAACTGCGTGTGCGTGCCGCAGGTGACGACGCCCAGGTCGTCAATCATCTTGCGAATCTCTTTGGCCGGACGGCCCCAGTAGCCGGCGAACTCGACGCCCTTGTAACCGATCTTGGCGACGGCTTCAAGCGTGCCGGGGAAATCCTTCTGGCATTCGGCGCGCACGGAATACATTTCGAGGCCGACGGGAATTTTTTTATGGGCGGTCATGGTTTTGCAGCCGGCGAGATTGAGACTGAGGGCCGCGCCCGCTGTGCCGAGCGCGGCGCGTTGGATGAATTCGCGGCGGTTGAGTTCAGGAGATGTTTTTTGGTTCATGTTTTTTGGTTTGGTGTTAAATAAAATTCAGCCACGCCGGGTGTAGGGCAGATGCCAAGGTTTGCGGTATTTGATGCCCACGAGCTTATCGGCTTCGTGATCGCCGACAATCTTTTCGTTGGCGCCGTCCCAGACGATTTTATGGCCGGTGCGGTAGGCGATGTTGCCGAGGTGCGCGAGCGTGGACACGCGCTGGCCGGCCTCAAGATTCAACACGGGTTGTTTCCGGCTCTTCACGCAGTCCAAAAAATTCCGCACATGCGCCGGACGCGGATCACCCTGGCCCTTCTTTTTTGCGGAATCGAGGTTCGCGCGTTTTTTCTCGGTGATGATCTCGTAGCCCGTGTCGTTTACAATGATCGAGGCTTCCGTGCCGTTCCATTCCACGCCCCACGGGCGGCTGTTCAGGCCGTTGTTCAACCCGGCGCGATGTTCCCAGACGAGCTGATAGGTGGGGAATTCATAGACCGTCACCTGCGAGTCGGGCGTCTCGGAATCGTCGTCGAAGGTGAATTTTCCGCCGCACGAGGAAATGGTTTTCGGCGCATCGGCGGGCATGCCCATTTCGAGCATGTTGATCAGATGCACACCCCAGTCGGTCATCAGGCCGCCCGCGTAATCCCAGAACCAGCGGAAGTTGAAATGAAACCGGTTGGGATTGAAGGGCCGCGCCGGTGCCGGCCCAAGCCAGAAATCATAATCCACGGTCGCCGGCGGTGCGCAATCCGCGACGTGCCCAATGCTCGGGAGCCAGTCGAGATACGCCCAGCCACGCGCCATGCTGACTTTGCCGAGCTTGCCGGAGCGGATGATTTCGGCGGCCTCAATGATGTGTGCGCAACTGCGCCATTGCGATCCCATCTGCACGACGCGGTTGTGACGCTGCGCGGCCTCGACCATTGCATGGCCTTCATCAATCGTTTTTGCCAGCGGCTTCTCCACGTAAATATCCTTGCCCGCCTGGCACGCCGCGACGGTCGTCAACGCGTGCCAATGATCCGGCGTCGCGATCAAAACAATGTCCACGTCCTTGCGATCCAGCA
>JANYDP010000565.1 GCA_025363535.1 Verrucomicrobiota bacterium
CACATGGAAACCTGCGCCATTGTTGTAATAAAGATCCCACTGGTTCTGGGCGACTCCTGGTGCCGCAAAATTTTCCCAATCCGAAAATCTGGGGCCGGTGCCGGGGCAAAAAAACGTCTTCTTCTGCATGCCATTTGATAACATCGAGTCCGCCGCAGGAGTAGGCACGTCCCAAGCCCAAAACGACGCCGGCACCGATGTCCCCCATTGCGGCAGTGTGTCCTTGTTATCCATGGTGAAAACAGCCATGGCCAGTTCCGCCTGATGCAGGTTGTTCATGCAGGTGATCCGCACCGCTTTTTCTTTCGCCTTTGATAAAGCCGGCAGGAGCATCGCCGCCAGGATGGCAATGATGGCGATGACGACGAGCAGTTCAATCAGAGTAAAGGCACGGGAGCGATTGGGCGTATGCATATAGCTAAATAGTTATCGGCGTTTTTTACAGATGCTTGTGATTGAGTATGCCGGAATAGTTAAGACGGCTAAACTCCACTTTGCGAAAAAGAATCCCCGTTTTGCGCCCGCCGCGTGGTGTGTTTGCTGCCAAAGACCTGACGGTAAGCCAGGGGGGTTTGTTTTTTGGCCGTCCGAAAATACCGGGCGAAGTGCTGTGGATTGGCAAAGCCGTGGAGTTCGGCGATTTGGTTGACCGGGAGATCCGTCTCTACCAGCACCCGGGCGATTTGATCAGTATGCACGCGGCGGATTTCGTCCAGGATTGATCGTCCCAGAAAAGCGCGAAAACGTTTTTCCAGAGCACGCCGGGATAACCCCGCCGCCTGAGCGACGTTGTCCACTGAGACAATGTTCCGGCCCTGATCGCGGATGAAGCGCAAGGCTTTGGCCAAATGCGGATCCGTCACCGCGACGAAATCAGTGGAGCGCCGGGCAACGATGTGGGAGGCCTGGGCGGTGATGCGCAGGGGCACGGAGGTTGACCGCCGCATCAAACCGTCCAGCGCCTGCGCCGCTTCGTAACCGGCGCGCTTGAAGTTGATGGCGATGCTCGACATGGGCGGGTTCGTGAGGTCGCAGATGACTTCGTCATTATCTACGCCGATCACGCCCACCATGTCCGGCACGGTCAGGCCGGCGAGTTTGCACGCTTCCATGACGCGCTGGCTGCAATCATCATTGGCCGCCATCATACCCAGGGGCTTGGGCTGCGTCGCCAGCCAGCGACTCAGTTGCTGAAGTTCTCGCGACCAGTCGGGAGTGGTCGCGGCCAGTTCAAAATGTGCCGGTTCAAAACCGGACGTGCGGAGGCGCGCCGCAAAATGCGTCTCCCGAATTTTCGCCCAGGTGTTGCTTTCCGTCGGCATGCGTTTGAAACCACAAAAGGCGAAGTGCTGAAACCCGCAGCCAAGCAGGTGCTCCGCGCCCATCCGCCCAATCGCGACCGAGTCCGTCACCACGTTGACCAAGCCCGCCATTTCGGTCTGCCGATGGCCGATCACCACGGCGGGCAGGCCATGGGCCAGGATTTTTTCCACCCCGATCACATCGCGGAGGATGATGCCGTCGGCATCGCCCGCCTTCAGCAACGAGCGGGCTTTTTCCAGTCCGCCGGGTTCCCACAAAAATGACCACGGCCCCTGGTGATGCGAATACTCGGCAATCCCGCTCAACAAGGCCCGCCCCGAAGCGCGGGACGATTCAATCAACAAAACAACTTTCGGAATTTTCACCATGCGTGCTGACAAGTTAGCACGCGCCTCCCGGCAGTGAAGCCTGAAATGCAGGGTGCATCCCGAGTTTCAACCGTCCGCATAAGAATCGTTGAGTTTCTTTGGCGGTTCGTCCATTTTTCGCTGCATGTCATTACCCGACTCCCAGATTGATCCGACCATTTGCCGCCTGAGCGAATCCCGCAAACCCGCCGAGCCTTGCACCATCGTCATCTTCGGCGCGAGCGGCGACTTGACCGCGCGCAAACTCATCCCCGCGCTCTACCATCTGTTCAAGGAGAAACAGATGCCGCCGTCGTTCCGCGTGGTCGGCTTCGCGCGGCGCGAAAAAACCGACGATTCGTGGCGCACGGAATTGCGCGCGGCACTCGACCAGTTCTCCCGCACCAAACCCGTCGAGGACGCGGTCTGGAATGAATTCGCCAAAAATATTTTCTATTGCATGGGCGACATGACCGACACGGCGGCGTACACCAAGCTGGAACAACTGCTGACCTCCTTCGGCCAGACCGCGCTGCGCGAAAATCTTTTGTTTTATCTCGCCACCAGCCCCAGCCAGTTCGGCGAGGTGGTTGAGCAGTTGCACAGCAGCCAGTTGCTGCACAAGGACGGTCCTGGCTGGCAGCGCGTCGTCGTCGAGAAACCGTTTGGCCATGATCTGGAATCCGCGATGGCGCTGAACACCGAACTGACCCGGTTTGCGCGCGAGCGGCAGGTGTTCCGCATTGACCATTATCTCGGCAAGGAGACGGTGCAGAACATTTTGATGTTCCGCTTTTCCAATTCCATTTTCGAGCGGCTCTGGAACCGCGACTCCGTGGATCATGTGCAGATCACCGTCAGCGAAAAAATCGGCGTCGGCGGACGTGGCGGTTATTACGAGGAGGCGGGCGCGATGCGCGACATGGTGCAGAACCATATCCTGCAAGTGCTCTCGCTCGTCACGATGGAGCCGCCTGTCTCGCTCGAAGCTGAAGCGGTGCGCGACGAGAAGGTGAAGTTGCTCAAGTCCATCCGCGCGATGTCGCCCGACGACGTCGCGAAACAAGTGGTGCGCGGGCAATACTTCGCGGGCGCGGTCGGCGGCGAGGCGCGTCCCGGCTACCGGCAGGAGGCAAAGGTACGGCCCGATTCCAACGTGGAAACCTACGTGGCAATGAAGCTCCTGATTGATAACTGGCGCTGGTCGGGCGTGCCGTTTTATGTGCGGACCGGAAAAAATCTGCCGATGAGCGCGAGCGAAGTGCGGATTCAATTCAGGCCCACACCCAACGTCTTGTTCGCGGCGCAATGCGGACAAAAACTAGGTGCGAACGCACTGACGCTTCGTTTGCAACCGAACGAGGGAATTTCCCTGCGGTTCAACGGCAAGGTGCCCGGCACCAGTCTCGCCGTGCGTCCGGTGCGGATGCACTTCAGCTACGATTCCGAATTTGGCGCGTACACGCCGGAGGCCTACGAGCGGCTGTTGCTCGAAGCCATCGTCGGCGACGCCACGCTCTTCATCCGTCGCGACGAGGTGGAGACGGCCTGGCAGATTGTGGATTCGATCCGCAAAGGCTGGGAAGGCAAGGCGCTCTCGAACCGCGAATTTTATTCGGCGGGAACCTGGGGGCCGGTGGCGTCGGATGATCTGCTGGCGTTAAGCGGCCATGCTTGGCATGAGCCGTTAATGGTGACGTAATATTCCGGTCGGGACGCGTTCCACCGCGTCCCATTTTAAGTTTTGAATTTGGGGACGCTGTGGAAAGCGTCCCGACCGGGTTGTTGAGGAATTTACTGCGCCGAAAAATTATTCGTCGTGCCTTCCGCGCGGATCACGATCTCGCCCGGCTTTGCGTAGCCGAGCCGTTCGCGGGCGAGGCGCTCGACGGCCTTGGGCTCGTTGCGCAGCACGTCAATCGAAGCCTTGAGCAGCTTGTTGGTTTCTTCCTCCCGTTTCACCTGGACTTCGAGGCGGAGGACTTCCTTGCGCATCCGCTCGTTCTGCTGGATGAGCGGCAGATACCAGACCGCGATGCCCAGCACCACGGCCAACAGCAGCAGGAAAACCACAACGCGCGTGAGTGTTCCCCAAATGCCCAGGTTGACGTTCATTAATTTTTTCCAGTTAATCACGCGCGACGTGGCAACGAAAGTAGAATCCCTGAATTCGGGCGACACGAGTGCAGGGCGCGACACCCCGCGTCCATCTCCCCGGCCCGTTCCTCCCGCTGAGGAGGAGCGGGAGAAAAACCCTCAGTCCGCACGGTTCTTTCGCCGTATGCGTCAGCCCTGGCCATTCCTAAATGGACGATTGACGCGACGCGCTTTTTTCTTATTCTCTCCCGTTCGTGTTCGGAGCCATGCAGCGGCCGACAGCAACAGAATTTATCCATGTTAAACATTCGCGATCTTAAAATGACTTTTGGCGGGCGGACGCTCTTCGAGAACACCTCCTTCCAGGTAAACTATGGCGACCGCGTCGCGCTCGTCGGCCCTAATGGTGCGGGCAAGTCCACGCTGTTCTCCCTCATCCTCAAGCAGCGCGAACCGGACGCCGGCACCATTGAGCGCGACGAATGGACGATGGTCGGTTATCTCCCGCAGGAAGCCGAAGCGCTCGGCGACGAGACGGTTCTCGACGTTGCCACCGGCCGCGTGGATGAACTGCCGCAACTGGAGCGTCGCCTCCATGAACTCGAAAAAGCCGGCACCGTGTCCGGCCCGGAATATCTGGAGGCCCACGCCAAGCACGACGCCTTGAACGATCCGCAGGTGGAAACCAAGGCCAGGAAAATGTTGCGTGGCCTCGGCTATCGCGAGGCGGACATCGAGCGTCCGGCCAAGGAAATGAGCGGCGGCTGGGTCATGCGCGCGCGGCTGGCGCGGTTGCTGGTCATGGAGCCGGATCTTCTGTTGCTGGACGAACCGACCAACCACCTTGATCTGCTTTCGCTGATCTGGCTGCAAAATTATCTCAAGAATTATTCCGGCGCGCTGCTGGTGATTTCCCATGACCGTCAGTTCATGGACGAGGTTGTCACGCAGGTGCATGAAATTGCCGAGAAGAAATTCGTCGGCTACACCGGCAACTACACGGACTTCCTGCGGCAGCGCGAGGAACGCTACGAACAGCAGCTCGCCGCGTACAAAAATCAGCAGAAGGAAATTGCCGACTTGCAGGCGTTTGCCGACCGCTTCCGTTCCATTCCCTCGAAGGCGTCGCAGGCGCAGAGCAAGCTCAAGCAAATCGAGCGGCTCGAACTCATCGAGAAGCCGATGGCCCCGCGCAAACCGTTTCGTTTTCAGATTCCGCCGCCGCCGCGTGGCGGCCAGCGCGCGATTTCG
>JANYDP010000377.1 GCA_025363535.1 Verrucomicrobiota bacterium
CAAGCCGGGAGATGTTTCCCTGTTGCCACCGGGTCACGATGCGTGGGTCGTCGGCAGCGAGCCGGTCGTGCTGGTGGATTTCCAAGGGATGGTTGATTTCGCGAAGTCGTTATGACACCGCCTAACCATGCGCTGTAGCGAACCCGGCCCTCGCGTCACGGTTGCAATCGTTGCGTCCCGTGGGCCGGGTCGCTGAGCTTGAGTCGTTAGGCGGCTGCACGCATGTCCGACCACAAGGTGGCGATTCAACTGGCGGCGGATGCGGAATGGCCGCACTCGAATACGGAGAACGCGGGCGTTCGCGGACAGTTCACGCTGGCGGCGCGGCGTCCGTTGGTGGCTTAAGCCGTCGGAGCCATCGGTGGTGTGCTTTAATCGCAGGAGCGCACGCAGGCCGCCCCTGCTCCCGTTGGTTAGAATCAAAATCAACCGCAGCGTCTGGGTTAAAGAGCACCCTTGCCCGTGTGCCGGATGTCCTGGGCTTCGCAAAGATAAACCACTTCCTCCGCCACGTTCTTGGCGTGGTCAGCGATGCGCTCCAGGCTTTTGGAGGCGGTGATCAAGTGGAGGCAGCGTTTGACGGTTTCAGGATTGGCGACCATGAAATCAGCCAGACTGTTGTTGATGGATCTGTTCAACGCGTCCACTTCCTTGTCGCACGGAATCACGGCGCGGGCGGCGGTGGCATCGCGATTCACAAACGCATCGAGCGACGACTTCAACATGCCCAGCGCGAGCGTGGCCATGCGCGGCAAGTCCACGCTGATCTTTACCGGCGGTTCGGCGCTGAGGTCGCCGGCGCGTTTGGCGATCTTGGTCGCCTCGTCGCCGACGCGTTCGAGGTTGTTGGAGATTTTCATCGCCACCATCACGAAGCGCAGGTCGCCGGCCAGGGGTGCCTTGGCGAGGAGGTGGATGGCCGTCTCGTCCACTTCGAGTTCCAACTGGTCAATCACGTCATCGTTGTCCTTGACCCACAGCGCGAGATCGTAGTTGCGTTCGACCAGGGCGCGCACGGCATCGTTAACCGCCGACTCCGCGTGGCTCGCCATCGTCAGCAGTTTCTGTTTCAGGCCGCTCAGTTCCATGCTCAAGTGATCCATAGTTTGAAAGTGTCTTAACCAAACCGGCCTGTCACGTAATCTTCGGTCCGCTTTTGCGTCGGGCTGGTGAAAATTTTCGCGGTCGGCCCGGTCTCGACCAGTTCACCGATGTAAAAGAACGCCGTGTGATCCGACACCCGCGCGGCCTGCTGCATGTTGTGCGTCACGATCACAATCGTGTAATCCTGTTTCAGTTCGAGAATCAAATCCTCAATCTTCGCCGTTGCGATTGGATCCAAGGCCGACGCGGGTTCATCCATCAAAATGATTTCCGGCTGGATGGCAATCGCCCGCGCGATGCAGAGGCGCTGCTGCTGGCCGCCGGACAAGCCCAGCCCGCTGGTGTGCAGGCGATCCTTCACCTCGTCCCAGATGGCGGCCTGCTGCAAACTTTTCTCCACAATGCCGTCCAGCTCGGATTTGCCCGTGACGCCTTGCAGCCGCAGGCCGTACGCGACGTTGTCGTAGATGGATTTCGGGAACGGATTGGATTTCTGGAACACCATGCCGACGCGCTTGCGCAACTCGATCACGTCCACCTCATGGCTGTTGATGTCCTGCCCGGCAATACTGATCGCGCCTTCGATGCGGACGTTGTCAATCAGGTCGTTCATGCGGTTGAAGCAGCGCAGCAGGGTGGATTTGCCGCAGCCGGAGGGTCCGATGAAGGCGGTGACGACCTTCTCGCTGATGTTGAGCGAGATGTTTTTCAACGCCTTGTTCGCGCCGTAAAACAGCGACAGGTCTTTCACCTCGATCAATGTTTCCGGGGCGGCGGGTTTTGGATTTGAATTTTCAGCCATGCAAAAGCCTCAATGGAGCAACCGCATTTTCTTCCGCATGTTGGCGCGGACAAAGACAGCGACGATGTTCAGCGTGAAGGTCAGAATCAGCAGCACCAGCACGGTAGAATAAAGCAGCGGCCGCGTCGCGTCCACGTTCGGCGACTGCGTGGACAAAATGAAAACGTGATAGGCTAGATCCATGAACTGATCGTGCAGCGACTTCGGCATGTCCGCCATATAATACGCCGCGCCGGTGAACAAGATCGGCGCGACCTCGCCGGCGGCGCGGCTGATGGCGAGGATCATTCCCGTCAGGATGCCGGGCATCGCCTGCGGCACGACAATCCGCAAAATGGTTTCCAGTTTGGTCGCGCCCAACGCCAGGCTCGCCTCGCGCAAACCTTGGGGAATGGCCCGCAACGCTTCCTCCGTCGTCACGATCACGACCGGCAGCGTCATCACGGCGAGCGTGGCCGAAGCCCATAGCAGCGCGGGTTTGCCCCAGACGCCTTCGGCATTTCCCAACGCCGCATCCAGCCCCTGCCCGATGAACTGCACGAAGAAACCCGCCCCGAAAAGTCCGAACACGATGG
>JANYDP010000378.1 GCA_025363535.1 Verrucomicrobiota bacterium
GCAGAAGTTCAGCAAATACCTGCCGAACATGCCTGGGACTACCTTTGTAGAGGATCACACGGTTTACAACGTGTCACCCACCAAGTAGCAATTGTGCTAGGCGTGGTTTTACCCGCCGGGCACCGATAGTTTTTAACCAACCAGAGCAGCCTTGTGTTGCTCTGGTTTTTTTGTTTAGTTCGCGCCGTTGAAGTTCAAACCTGTCAAGCTCGCCCCCGCGCTCATCGCTGTTTGCGTTGTTGCCCTGATCTGCGGCGTGCGCCTCGCGCAGCCGGATTTTTTTGAGCGGCTGGAGCAGATCACCTACGACATGCGCGCCCGGCTCGTGCTGCGCTTTCCCGCGCCGGCCACGACCAATCTGGGCTTTGTTTTCATCAACGACGACAGCATCGCTGCCGTCAACAATGGTTCGTTGGGATTCCACTACGGCCTTTACTGGCCGCGCCACATTTACGGCCGGGCCTATCGTGAACTGGCGGCGCAAGGAGCCAAAGCCGTGGCGTTCGACGTTTTGTTTCCCGACCAGCGCCGCGATCACGGGCAGGTGCCGGTGTCGAACGGGCAATGGCCCGAGGTCAACCAGTTTTATGCCACGTTGCATCCCGGGCAGCCGCCGCCGGTCTATGAGCAGGCGGCGGCGGAAAAATTCACCTACTTGGAATCGGACGAGTACTTTGCCTGGCAGTTGAAACAGGGCGGCACGGCGATTCTGGCCGCCGAGCAAAACGTGCCGCCGCTCAATCTCTTCGCTACCAACGCGCTCGCCGTTGCGGACATCGCCGCGTACCGCGATGCCGACGGCGTGCTGCGCCGCGCCCGGGCCTTTTCCGATTATCGGCAATGGCATCCGGCCTTTCGCCAGGCGGCGGCGGAGGGTTATGTCGAGTTGAGCCGCGTGCGACTGGAAACCAACCGGATCATCTTTCTGCGGCCCGGCGAAAAAGACGTGGCCATCCCGGTGGATGCGGAAAATAATTTTGACCTCGCTGATTTCGGCGGCGAAAAACTTCCGGCGGGAATGGCGCGCACAGCCAAAGCCTTCACCACCCGGCGTGTCTGGCACATGGGCATCGTGCTGGCGGCACAGGCATTGGGCCTTGATCTGGCGCATGCAGAAATTGATCTGGCGCGCGGGCAGATTGTTTTGCGCGGCGTCGGTGGCGTGGAGCGGAACATTCCGGTGGATGCCGAGGGCAGTTTTTACATCAACTGGGAACTCACTTCTGCTGACCGGCGGTTGACGAGCGAGCCGTTGGAAAAACTCCTTGTGCAAGACCGGCTACGCCATGACTCGTCCGCAAAATCATGGCCGAATCTTTGGGCGGGCAAGCTGGTGGTCATCGGCTCCAAGGCCACCGGCAATGATCTGACGGATCGCGGCGCGACACCGCTGGAGAAGGATACCTTCCTTGTGACCAAACATTGGAACGTGGCCAACTCCGTCATCACTGGACGCTTCGTGCGCCGCGCGTCGCGGGGGGCGGAACTGGGGTTGATTGTGCTGCTGGGATTGCTGACCGCGTTGATGACCTGGGAATTTCGCATGTTGCCGGCGGCGTTCAGTGTCCTGTCGCTCGCTTTGATTTATGGTGGGATCGGGGCATTTGTTTTTGTGCAGGACCGGTATTGGCTGCCACTGATCTTGCCGGGTGCGACCGTGGTTGTGACGCAGTTCATCTGCTTGATCGCCTATCGCGTGATCGTCGAGCAGGCGGAGAAACGGCGCGTGAAATCGGTCTTCTCGAAAATCGTTTCGCCGAACATCGTCAACGAACTGCTCGATGCGGAAAAACTTTCGCTCGGCGGCGCGCGCCGCGAGATCACTGTGCTGTTTGCCGACGTGCGCGGCTTCACCGAGTTCACCGATAAAAACCAGGAGCAGGCGGCGGCGTATGTGGCGGCCCACCAGCTGACGAGCGCGGCGCGGGAGGCGTATTTCGACGAGCAGGCGCGCGAGGCCCTGGCCACGATCAACCTGTATCTGGGCGTGGTGGCCGACATCATCCTCCAGCAGGAGGGCACGCTGGACAAATTCATCGGCGACTGTGTCATGGCCTTTTGGGGCGCGCCGCTCGCCAGCCCCAAGCCGGCGCTGGCGTGCGTGCGCGCCGCGATCGGCGCGCAACAGGCGATTTATGGATTGAACCGGCAGCGCGCAGAGCATAACCGGAAACTCGCGGCGGAAAACCTCGCGCGGGTCTCGGCCGGGCTGCCGCAAAAAATACCGCTGCCCATTCTGCTGCTGGGCAGCGGCATCAACACCGGCATCGTCACGGTGGGCATGATGGGCTCCGAAACCAAAACGGGCGTGCTGCGCCAGGGCAGCTACACCGTGTTCGGACGCGAAGTGAATCTGGCGAGCCGGTTGGAAGGCGTGTCCGGGCGCGG
>JANYDP010000041.1 GCA_025363535.1 Verrucomicrobiota bacterium
GATCCCATTGATTTGTCCAAACGCCTCGATGGCACGCAGACAGTGCGGCTCAGTTAGTGCGCCTTGGCTTCAACGTGCCGAAGGCTGTGAGAGCAGGGTGAAAGCTCAGCACTACGTGGATCATCGCACCTCCAGGATTTAGAGACGTCGGGGAGCCGTGAGGCTCACGGCCTTCGATTCGGAAACCTAGGAAAATTAAATGGAGGGCGGAATTTTGTCGAACCGTCGCAGTCAAACGCTGCTTCCACCCTAAGTCGCCCTTTACTTATTGAGGCGCGCGCCATGGAGTGACACGCGGTGCCGGTCCTGGAGCGCGGCGTTCACGCCGCTTCAACGCGGAAAAAGCCAGGCCAGCTTGAGTGTTCCAGCGGCCCGGACAGACGGACGGTGAAGCGGGCTAAAGCCCGCGCTCCATCACCCGATGGCGCGAACCCCAATAGGTGGTCATCTGGCCCCCGCCGGATGCGCGCTGGCAAATCTGGAGTTCCGCTGAAGTGCGGGCGGGCGCGGGCGCGGGATCACCCGTCCCCGAGCAACGCCCGGCGGTGTTCCAATCCCGCCTTGGAACGAAAAATCAATTGCCATTCCCGCCGACAATCTTCAAATTTCCGCCCATGCAACACCTTTCGCGGCGGGCGCATGAATTTTTCGCCCGCCGGAAAGTCAAACAACACAGCAACCGTCTCCATTCAAACCAAACCAAACCACCTATGAAGAATTTGAACCAACTGGCCGTCATCCTGGGCGCTCTCATCGCGCTCGCGCCCTCTGCGCGCGCGGCGGAGCAGCTCACCCTCGCCGCCATTCCCAAAAGCACCGGCGGGGAATTCTGGGAAACTGTCGCCGTCGGCGCGCGTAAGGCCGCCAAGGATCTCGGCGTCACGCTCAAGTGGGAAGGCTCCGTTACTGAAACGGATGTTGCCGAGCAGAACAAGATCATCGAGAACATGATCAACACCGGCGTCAAGGGCATCGCGCTCGCGCCGTTGAACCAGAAGGCCAGCCGCCGCGCCGTCGAAAACATTGTCGCCTCGGGCATTCCAGTCGTCATCTTCGATTCCTCCGTGGACGGCACCGCGCACTCCAGCTACATCGCCACAGATAACAAGCAGGGCGGCGTCATCGGCGGCAAAGAACTCGTCCGGCTCATTGGCGACAAGAAGGGCGCGAAGGTCATGTGCATGAGATTCATCCAGGGCACGGGCAGCACCGAGGCGCGTTCAGCGGGATTCATCGAGACCGCCAAGGCCGCCGGCTTCACCGTCGCCGCCGATGCGTATTCCGACACGGGCACGATTGAAGGCTGCAAAACCGCCGCCGCCAATACGCTGGAACGGTTCGTGAAGAACGGCGCGCTCGAACTCGACGGCATCTTCGCCGCGAACCTGACCGCGACCCTGGGCATGGATTCCGCGCTCGACGATCTGCGCAAGGGCGGCATCAAGGTGACCGTGAAATTTGTCGGCTTCGACACTTCAAAGAAACTCGTCGAGGACGTGCAGGCCGGCAAGATTGACGCGCTCGTGGCGCAGAACCCGGAGAAGATGGGCTACCTCGCCGTCGAGACGCTCTACAAAGTCGTGAAGAAACAGGAAGTGCCGAAAATGGTGGACACCGGCACCGTGCTCGTGACCAAGGACAAGCTGGCGAACGATGCCGAAGTGCGGAAGCTGGTGGGGCTGTGATTGAATGATAATCTCAAGCAAGTAATTATTTGCATCATGGAAGCGGTCATTCAAAGACTATCGGGTTATGAACCGCCGTATGATAGTCCGCTTGAAGAACAGTTGGCGCTTTTTCTGCCGAAGCACATCGAAGACGAGGCAAAGTTTTTTAAGCAATATCAGGTTGAAACGCCTCGCGGCACATTCAAACTCGATTTCTTGGTTGACTCACCGAAGGGCAAGTTTGGATTTGAATGCGATGGAAAGGATTTTCACGAATATCGTCGAGATTTATTCAGAGATGCTCTCATATTGGGTTCATCGGATATTGTTTCGGTTCACAGAATTACTGGTAAAGACATCCATAACAGAATCGAAGATGCAGTTTTTGCGATTAGCAAAGTCGAGCCAGATGCGTTCTCCGAAAGAGGGCGTAAAAATCTTTGGACGCTCTCAATATCTCGCTCAGACTTGGATGTAATAGAATCTACCGACGACGGTGTGTTTGCATCTGACGACACGAGGCGCACGAATATGATAATTGGTCGGCTGTCCAAGAGGAGCAAAGACAAGTTTTGGGAGAAATTATTCAAGTTCGCAATGGCCAATCATTATCTGACGACAGAGGAGTTGCTTGAGAAAGCGTTTCGAGAACATGTGGCTTGAACTATGAGTAATTCCCCCCGTCTCGAAATGAGTGGCGTGCGCCGGAGCTTCGGCGCGAGGCTGCGCGTCTTGGACTGCGCCGGCAGAGCGCAGCGGCGACGCGCTTTCGCACGGACGAGACGCTCAATAAATTCCATACGCCCCGCGCGCTCGAAAGCGGCGTGGCGCTTCGCTTCCCGCCGCAGTCCAAGACAGGCTTTGAAAATTCACGGTGCCGTGGCGTCATTGGAATCCCAACGGGATTCAAATCATTCAGCCCAGGGTTGCGAGGCACGAGCTACCCTGGGTGGTCGCCACAAAAAAATCATCAACCCCAACGGGGTTGCAGCAGCTTCAACCCTTTCAGGGTTGCGTCCATTTTGAAACCGGCCACCCGGCGTAGGCCGACTGCGTCGTCCAACGCCGGGCTGAATGATACAACCCCGTTGGGGTTGAAAATGGGCGGAACGCATTCGTTCCTAAAATTGTTTTTAGGACGGATGCGGTTGAAGGTGGCCAGAGATTTTCTACACGCATGAATTTGCCCGTGAATAATTTCCCCCGCCTCGAAATGCGCGGCGCAGCTTGGACTGCGGTGGCAGAGCGATAGCGGCGACACCGCCTTCGGGCGCAGGATGGCTTTCAAAACTTTGAGGTGTCTCCCGCATGCGAAAGCGGCGTGGCGCTGCGCTTCCCGCCGCAGTCCATGACGCGGGCGGGTTTACGAATGTTCTTCGTGTCAGTGGCGCCATCAGACTTTCAGAAGGTTGCCTTGAAGATGTGCATCTGCTACTCAATCCGCCGCAATGACTGCCCCAAACAAAACCACCGCCAGCCGCGTGAAGTTCTCCCTCACCTCCGGTTGGGGAAACTTGCTCGGACGCTTTCTCGCGCTCATCGTCGTGTTCGCGTTCTTCGCCTTCATGGTCGAGAACGGAAAATTTTACACGCTGCGCAACCTTGAAAACATTCTGCGCCAGTCCTGTGTTTATGGAACCGCCGGGCTGGGCATGACGATGATCATCATCGCGGCGGGGATTGATCTCTCAGCGGGTTCGCTCATCGCGTTGTCGGTGGTGACGGTGGCGTGGGTGATGAATTATTCGGTGGCCGGCGCGGACGGGCAGCCGCACGCACTCGTCACGCTGCATCCCACGCTGACGCCGATTTTGGCGGTGAGCGCGGGGGTGTTGATTTCCACACTGGCGGGATTGGCTAATGGCGCAATGGTCGTGGGTCTGCGGCTGGTGCCGTTCATTGTCACGCTCGGCACGATGGGCATGGTGCGCGGGCTGGCCAAGGGCATCGCGCGTGAACGGGACATTTATCCGCCGGAAGAAACGTGGATCAACACGCTCATGGATCCGACGCTTTCGAGCGCGAACCACCGCTGGCAAATCCTGCCGACAGGAATCTGGATTTTGCTCGGGGGAGTTTTGATTTCTTCGTTCATCCTGCGTCGCACCCGGCTGGGCCGCTACATCTACGCCGTCGGTGCGAATGAAAAGGCCACGCGGCTGTGCGGTGTGAACGTGGGCCGGGTGAAAATTTTCGTCTATATGGCCGGCGGATTTTTTTGCGGCGTGGCGGGCCTGATGCAGTTTTCGTACATCGGTGGCATCGGCCAGCCGACGAGCGCAGCGATGTATGAACTGTTCGTCATTGCGTCGGTCATCATCGGCGGCGCGAGTTTCAACGGCGGGGAGGGTTCGATTCTCGGCACGATCATCGGCGCGTTGACGATCACGATTCTCTACATGGGCGGGCAGCAGATGGGCTGGCCGAAGTGGGTGCAGGAAATGGTCATCGGCGGCATCATCATCGTGGCGGTGGCGCTCGACCGGTTACGACATCGCCGGGCGGCGTGAGCGGCGGGAGTGGAGAAAGTTTTCCGCCTGGCGGACAAATCGGCAGGGCGGCACTGGTCACCGTCCATAAACAAGCTCGGGCAAAAAGCTCGGGCAAAAAAGAAGGACGACCGCGAGGTCGTCCTTTCGTTAATTGAATTGTGGAGCGGGGCTTATTCGGTCTTTTTCTTGGCACCACCTTCAGCGGGTGCGGGAGCGGCACCGCCGCCGTTGCGCGGGCCGCGCTGGGTCTTTTGCAGTTCTTCATACTTGGTGAACTGCTCGGGGGTGAGGATTTCCTTCATCTTCTTGGTGTTCTCTTCGCGGAGCGTCTTCATCTTGGTCTGGCGTTCTTCCGGGGTGAGATCGCGCGCGCCCTGCATGGCTTTGGCGCGTTCTTCGAGGATGGCTTTGACTTTGGGCTGCTGCTCGGCGGTGAGGGTGAGCTTTTCCGTGAGATCTTTCAACTGCGCTTCGGGAGCCATGCGGCCACCTCCGGCGCGACGGGCCGGGGCAGGCGGGGGTGTCGGGGCGGCGGGATCTTCCGCGCGGACGGACGGAGCCAGTGAAAGCAGGCTGGAGGCGGCCAGGAGGGCCAGGGACAGGCGGGACAGTTTCATAATGTGTTTGATTTTACCTAATATTTTATTGGTTGCCGCACCTTCATTGGTGCGGGTTACTGTTAGCAGACGAGGGTTGGACGGAATGGTTACAGATTTGTTCAAACGGCAGTTGGGTGCTGCAATTCTGGCGTGACATTGCGCGTGGCTCATGGAAAATTCTGCGCTCTATGAAAACATTCTTTTCGATTTGCACATTGAGTCTGGCGTTCGGTCTGGCGTTGGCCACGGCTGAAGAAACCAACAAGGCCACCGCCAAGACTGAAACGACACCCGCTGCCAAAGAAGTGGCCGTCATCAAAACCTCCGAAGGTGAGATGGTCGTCGAATTCTGGTCCGACGTTGCGCCGAAGACCGTTGAAAATTTTAAGGCGCTGGCCAAAAAGGGATTTTACGACGGCACTTGTTTTCATCGCGTGATCAAAGGCTTTATGATCCAGGGCGGCGATCCGCTCACCAAGGATGCCAGCAAAGAAGCGGCGTGGGGCACGGGTGATCCGGGCTACAAGATCAAGGCCGAGTTCAACAGCCGCTCGCACACCCGCGGCGTGCTTTCGATGGCCCGCTCCAATGATCCCGATTCCGCCGGCAGCCAGTTTTTCATCTGCCACGGCGCTCCCACCTTTCTCGACCACCAATACACGGCGTTCGGCAAATTGATCAAAGGCGACGATGTGCTGGAAAAAATCGCCACCACACCGACGCATCCGCAGGACCGGCCGGACAAGCGTATGAATGTTGAAAGCGTCAAGATTGTCCCCGCCGATTCCATCAAGTAACCACGGAGAATTAAATTTATGAACGAAGTTGCCATCATCAAAACCACCGAAGGTGAAATGCTCCTCGAACTCTGGGCCGACGTCGCTCCCGGGCATGTGGAAAATTTCAAGAAACTGGCGAACCAGGGTTTTTACGACGGCACCTGTTTCCACCGCGTCATCAAGGATTTCATGATCCAGGGCGGCGATCCGTTGACGAAAGATTTGAAGAATGAATCCCGCTGGGGCACCGGCGATCCGGGCTACAAGATCAAGGCCGAGTTCAACGACCGGCATCACGATCGCGGCGTGCTTTCGATGGCGCGCTCGAATGATCCGAATTCCGCCGGCTGCCAGTTTTTCATCTGCCACGGTGCGCCGCGCTTTCTCGACAAGCAATACACGGCGTTCGGCAAGCTGATCAAAGGCGACGACGTGCTGGAAAAAATCGGCACCACCAAGACGCATCCGCAGGATCGCCCCGACAAGCGCATGGGCGTGGAAAGCATCAAGGTCGTCGCGGCGGATTCCGTGAAGTGATTTCAATTCCAGGAGGAGCGCAGGAAATCAGGAACCGGTTTTGGTTCCGGTTCCTGCGTTCTTTTTTTCTGATTCGACCAAGCCCCGTGGACATTTCCGAAATTTCAAAGTTGCTCGTCGCACTGGGTTGTCCGCCGGAAAAATCTGGCGCGATGGCCGCGCAGCTCGACAAACGCGCGCAGCAACTGGCCATGGAAAAAAATCGCAGTTACGAAGACGCGCTGGCCCATCTGCTCAAACTAATGAGCCAGGGCTGGGCGGCGAAAGAAATGGGAGGATGAAACGTAAAACGTGAATTGACTTGTTTCTCATGGTTCACGTTTTACGTTTCACACATTAACGCATGATCAAACCGTGGAAGACAATCAGTTCGACGCCGGCCGGAGATTTCCGAATCTTCACCATCCGATCCGACAAAAAGATTTCGCCCCGTACCCAGAAGGAGCATGACTTTTTTATCATTGATGCGGTCAACTGGGTGACCATCCTGGCGGTCACGCCTGACCAGCAACTGGTGATGGTGGAACAATACCGCCACGGTTCCAACGCCGTGGAACTGGAGATTCCTGGCGGCATGATGGACGCGGAGGATGCCTCGCCGGTGATTGCCGGCGCGCGCGAGTTGCAGGAAGAGACGGGCTATGTCGGCGAGCGCGCCCGCGTGCTCGGGCAGGTGTCCGGCAATCCGGCCATCATGAGCAACACCTGCTTCACCGTGCTCGTGGAAAATTGCCGCTGCCTGCATCCGGTGGAGTTCGACAGCGGCGAGGATCTGATCACGCGGCTAGTGCCGGTGGCGGAGCTTCCGCAACTGGTCGCCTCCGGAAAGATCAACCATCCATTAGTCGTGGCGGCGCTCTACCATTTTGAATTGTGGCAGCGCGGACTGAAGCCAGCGTGATTTTTCACCCGCCTTGGCAACCGCAGCTACACATGCGCCGCCATCCCGATGTCGCTGCTTAATTTGTTCGCCGCGTCGAGATCCACCCATTTCACCAGCGCCATGAAGTTGACGAGCGTGGGGCTTTCGGGATTGACCTTGAACATGTTGCGCAGACTGTTGACGACCTTGTGATAGGCGGCGGCATACTTCTCATGCGTCAACCGCGTGACATAGGATTCCATCACCGCCCGGGCGATGGAATCGGTCCGGCCATCGGGCAGGTACGGAATCTGGCAAAAAATCCGGATCAGGGAAATCGGCTCAACCTCGATGAGCGTCAGCCAGCTTTGTTTGACCTCATCGGAATTATACTTGGCATGGAGCCGGTCACGCACGGCGGCGGCGATGACGCCGGTTTCTACGCGGCGCGTGATGAGTTCCTTGACCTTGTCCCACGCGAGCTGGCGTTCAATCTCGGGTGAGAGGGCGGACTGCGTGCGGACAGGATCCTCCAGTCCTTGAACCCCGAGCTGTGCGCCGATGGCGCGGCCGAGCGTCTCAGCTTCCTCCTTCCGCAACCGGTCGGTGGTCATGAGTGAGCGCAGGACGGATTTTTGCAAACCGGGATGGATCAGTTTCACCACGGCGGTGAGGGTCTCCAGCGGCGGTGCTTTCTGCGGCGGGATCACATGCTTGATGAATTCGGGCACCACTTCATCGAAGTCCGGCACCTTGTCGGCGCGGAGGCGGAGGACAAATTTCAAGGTGCGTGCCGTGCCGCCGCTCTTGCCGAGGTTGTTGATGGTGGAAAGCCGGTAGTCCGCCGTCAGGATGCACGCCAGCAGGCTTTCCGCTTCGAGCATCATTTTCTCGTCGAGCGGATCGTTGGGGCCGGTGATGGCGATCTGTTCGACGATGCCCGGCAGACGCTGGGCGAACAGGGCTTCCGGCACTTCGGTGTTTTGGTTTTCGTAGAAGTGCAGCAGTTCCAGCACGAAGCAAAGTTTGGCAAAGGCGATTTTTTGCAGCCGCGTGGTTTCGCCGGGGGCTTTGCTCTGCTGCACTTGTTTGTGCAGGGCCAGCAACGCGTCGCGCCGGTCCGGGATCAGGGAAGGATTCTGCTGGAACAGCGGCTCGAAGTCGGGTTTGAAGGCCAGCACGATTTCGTCCGCTTTCGGGCGCGGATTCAATTTGGGATCGGTGGTCAGGTCGTTGAAAAACACCAGCGCGGCCTCGCCAAATTCGCGGACGATGCGCTCGCGCGGCACCTGGCCTTTGAGGAAACAACGCGTGGCGCGGACCACGCGGGGCGCAAAAAATTCTTCCGGCTGCGTGGCCAGTGAACGCAAGACGGCGGCTTCCAGCGGCACGCCGAGGCGGATCAATTCTTCCGTGAGCGGTTGCAACTTGGCGGTGAGTTCGCGTTTCACCTGGTCCAGCGCCACGAGGATTTGCGGCTGGGGAAGGCCGTCGTTGGTCTTGCTGTTGCCGAGGGCAGCCAGCGCTTCACCGACCTGCCGGTTGTGCTCCATCAGCTTGGCGATGATGACGCCGACTTCGTTGATCTGGAGTTTGCTCACCAGGCCGGTCAGCAGGAGGATCAGTTCGCCGTGGGATTTCTGGCGGTGGCTTTAGGACTTCTCAGTTTGCGTCCTGAAAACGGTCTCGCGCGATTAGTCGGCAGTCGTTACGCGCGGGGCGCTCAAGCGCGTGGACTGCTTCCTTCGATCGTGATTTTTCCG
>JANYDP010000046.1 GCA_025363535.1 Verrucomicrobiota bacterium
CAAGACGGCCATTCAAAACACGGCGGACACCGCTCTTGATCTGTTGCTTATGCAACTGGGCAATTACGTGGAGAACACCACCGGCGGGGATGTGGGCAAAATCACCAGCTCGGGCTTTGGCGTCAAAACTCCCGCCACACCGGTGGGCGATCTGCCCGCGCCGGATAATGTATTGGTGGTTCCCAGCAGCAGCGCCGGCACGGTGGATATGAAATGGAACCGTGTGCCGGGTGCCAAGAGTTACCTCGTGGAACGCGCGGCAGATGCCCCCGCGCCGCTGGACTGGAGTACGGGCCTGGCCACCACCAAGGCCAAGGCGGCGGTGAACACGATGACGAGCGGCGGCAAGTATTGGTTTCGCGTGGCGGCGGTGGGTGCCGCCGGGCAGGGGGCCTGGAGCGATGCGGTGTCCAAGATCGCGCCGTGAAAGACTTTGGGCGGGCAACTCTCGGAGTATCCGAGTTCCTGGTCGGGCGGTGCGGCTGCAACGCCCGACCAAGTTGCCGAGCTTGAGTGGCAGATGAACAACCAAACAACCAATTCACCATGAGCAAAGTAAAATTAGCCCTGGCCGGCTTGTCGGCCCCCGAGAAGATCCAATTCACGCGGCGCATTGCCACCGCCATGGAACTGGCGTCGGGTCAGTTCCCCGATCCGCCGGCCAACTTCGATGAGCTGGGCGACCTGGCCTACTTCCTGGAGACGGCCTACAACAATGCCGTCACGGCGCGGGCAACCGCGCGCACGTTGACGGTGGTGTCGGACGCGGCGGAGACGCAGTTGGACCAAATCCTCACCTTGGTGGCGAACTATGTGCAGAACGTCAGCGGTGGCGATGCCCGGATCATCGCCTTGGCGGGCATGGCCGTGCGCAACGCGTCGTCGCCGGTGGGCACGCTCCCCGCGCCGGTGGGTTTGGTGGTGGCAAACGGCGCGGGTGCGGGCGTGGTGGGGTTGCGCTGGCAGGCGTTGCGCGGCGCGATGAGTTATGTGGTGGAGTTGACGAGTGATCCGCAACAGAAGCTGTGGCCAACGCGCCAGGTGAGCACGCGGTCAAACGTGCGGCTGGCTGGTTTGACGGGCGGGACGGCTTATGCGTTCCGGGTGGCGGCGTTAGGGGCGGCGGGCTTGAGCGGGTGGAGCGAGGTGGTGCCGAAGTGGGTGGCGTGAGCTGACGCGGCGGTGGGGAATTACAATTTGACGGACGTGTGCTGTTGCAGCCAGGGCAGGTCGTTGGGCGCGGGTTTATTGATGCCGATGGAAGGATTGACGAGACGAACGGGTTGGATGGTGTTGGGGTCGCGCCATTTCTTGATCTCTGCATGGCCGTCGGCATAGGCAAACCCGCAGGCATTGTTGTGATAGGACGCGGGCACGTCCACCCACAGGATGCCAGCGAGGGGGACAAAGAACAGATCGTCGTTGATGCTATCGGGTTGTTCATCGAGCAAGGTCCAGCATTGGGAAGCGCCAAAGCTGGCGAAGTCGGAGCCTTTCAGAAAGACCTTCCAGCCGTAGTTCAAACGCTGGTTCACGCCGGTCACGTCGCCCACGGTGCTGTTCATGGAGATGCTGCGGATGCGCGGGCCGCTCTGCCCGGGAACTTTGTCGGCCGGACATTTGAAGACGCCGGTGTTCTTATAGACGTAGGGGCCGATTTCGCAATCGGTGAGGCGGAGCGCGTTGTAGTTGTCGGCCCACGGCGCGCCGGGGGGGAGATCCCATTTGATGATGCCGGTGACCCAGGTGTTGGGGCCGATGGAGGCGCCGCGATTTTCGGGGAGGTGGTCGTTGTTGTCCTGCGTGTACATGAAGCAGGCGAGTTCCACCTGCCGCAGGTTGTTGAGGCAGGCGATGCCTTCCGCCTTCGTCCTGGCTTTGCCCAACGCCGGCAGCAACATCGCGGCAAGGATGGCAATGATGGCGATGACGACAAGCAATTCAATGAGGGTGAAGCCGGACCAACGCCGCTGGTTCAAAGCAGACAACTTCCGCGCGTTGGGATTTCTGGCGAGCATGATTTGACCGTGAAGGTAACGGGCGGGGGAACGGAGCGCCACCGCATGAAGGTGCGGGGCAGGTAAAGCAAAGGCCCGGGCCACCGGCCCGCTTACTTCTCCGTCAACGTGTAAGCTCCGTTCCAATCCGCTGGTGGCGGCGCAGCCTGATACGCCGCACATCGCCCCGCGTACATCGCGCAGAGAAAATCTTCCGTGCCGATTTCGCTGGCGACCGCTTCAAACATCCGGCCCGCCACCGCGAAATCGCGGACGCGATAAAGCTGGATGGCTTCATGATACTGCGGCAGCCAGGCGGGCGCGGGTTGCGTGCGGTCGCTCAACAGGGCGAACACCTCCACCGGCCGGCTCTTGCCCTTGACCGCGAGCAGATCCACGCGGCGATAAACAAACTGGTCGCGTGTCAACGCCTCGACCGTGGCCCCGATCAGGATGTCGGTGTGAAATTGTTTGGTGGCGCTTTCCAGCCGCGCCGCGAGATTCACGCCGTCGCCCAGCACGGTGAACTCGGTGCGCGCTTGTGTTCCAATGTTGCCGACGATCACTTCGCCGTGGTTGACCCCAATGCCAATGGAAAACTTCGTGCGGTCAGGATTATTCTTCCAACCCGCATTTAACTTTGCCAGGGCCGGTCGCATTTGCAGCGCCGCCTGCACCCCTCGTCGGGCGTCTGTGGCAAGGCCGTCGCTGTGCGTGTCACCCCATGCGGCCATGATAGCGTCGCCAATAAACTTTTGCAGCGTGCCGCCATCCTTTTGGACGATTTCGACCATTTCGGAAAAATACTCGTTGAGCTGGGCTACGAGTTTATGGGCATCCGTGTTTTCGGTCATGCTGGTGAACCCGCGGATGTCGCTGAACAAAATAGTTACTGCCTGGCGACGGCCTTTGAAGGTTTCTTCAAACGAGCGGTTATCTCGCAGAATGGTCTTGGCCACGTTCTTGGAAACGTAACGCTCCAGCAAATTCCGCGTGCGCCGCCGCTCGAACTGTTCCAACGCGTATTGAAAGATGATCCCGTAAGTGCCCGTTGCGACGAGGCAGAACAGCGGCGGCAACATGCTGACGAGCAGATCGTGGTGGACAAAGAAATACTGGCACCCGGCGACGAAAACGACGGTGGTCAGCACCAGAATCAGGACCTTCACCAACGCGTTGTGAATCCACAGACAAACCACCAGCGCCAAAGCCATCATGGCGAAGGCCAGCGCGAGATTGGCGGTCGGGGAGGTTTCCGCGAGCCAGGTGTCCTGCAACAAGGCCGCCATGATCTGCGCCTGGATTTCCGGGCCGGGCATCACGCCGAACGGCGTCGCGTGAAGGTCGTGATAAATTTCCGCCGTGGGGCCGACCACCACGATCTTGTTGCTGAACGTGGTGCCGCCGTTGAAGGGCGGCGCCGCCCAGAGTTTTTCCACAAACAGGTTTTCCACCGGCAGCGGACGGTAGGTGCCCGCCCGGCCCTGGTAGTTGATGTAGAACAATTCGTGGTTGGACGGCACGGCGGTTTTGCCCGTGAACTTTTTCACCGCCAGCGTGGTGAGATGTTCCAGGTTGTCGGGAAAATTGTCCTGCGGGCCGGACAGCTCGGGGGTTTCATGTTCGAGCGACGTGCGGTATTTCACGCGCCGCACCACCTCGTCGCCGTCCGGCCACATGTTGACCAGGCCAACGATGGATTCGGTTCCCGGCAGCAGCAGCCGGTCGTTGGGCGTCGTCAGTTTCTTCCCTTTGAATTGCGTGGCGTCTTTTTCATCCGCATACATTTCACCGATGACCACGCGGTCTTTGTATTTTTCCAAGGCCCGTGCGAAGACCGCGTCGCCCTCGGTCTGGCTGGCGAACACAAAATCGAAAACCACCACTTTGGCGCCCGCAGCCATCAGTTTTTCCAGCACCGCCGCATGCACGCGCCGGTCCCACGAGGGTGATTGCATCAGTTGCAGTGTTTCCGAGGCGGCAATTTCTTCTGGCCAGAGCGCGTCCAGCTTGAAGGAACTGGTGGCCACACCAATGAGGCAGATGTCCGGATGCGGCGGCTGGCTGCCCCGCAGCAGGTAGCGGTTGTCGATCAAGAGGCCTTCCGCATGTTGCCAGAGCTGGATGGTCTGCAACCACTCCGTCTGCGTGAGGCTGAAGCACAGCACGCCGACGGCGACGATGAACCACTTGATGTGCTGGGCGAGAAATTTAACCATGAGCGCGAAAAATCCGCTGCCAGTTATTGGCAAGCCCGCGCGTCTGACTCAAGGAAATAATCCGTCACGGCTTTTTCTCAAACAGTTCGCCGAGGTGGGGGGCGGACGGGGTTTCGGAGGCGGCGTAGGCTTGCTTGACGAAGTCGGTGAACAAATCGTTGCGCTCAGTGGCCGGAGGAATGGAATGGCATTTCCCGGAATAGATCCATTCCACGGTGCGCTGGCCCAGGGCGCGGTAGCTTTCAAACTGCGCCTCGTCGAACCACTGGTCGCTGGTGGGTTCGTGCGGAAATGTTTCGCTGGTGCGGGCGTAGTTGTAAATGTCGCGCGGCTCGTTGCCCAGCAGGGCGGGCTTGATATAAATCAGGGTGCCTTTGCGACCGCCCGCATCCACGGAGCCGTAGTCAATTTCACAGACCGCACAGTAGCGGCCGCACTTTTGTCCGGCTTCGTCGTCCCGGGAAAAAATTTCAAATTTTGTGATGCTGATTTTCACGCCCAGATCCACGCGCACCTTGCGGATGGCGTTGCCGAGGTCTTCGAGGCTGCAATCCGGATCGCAGCCGGCGTCGCTCAACACGATCAGGCGGGCGCGGCGCAGGATCATTTCGTAGAGGCCAAGGTTTTCAAAATGGCCGCCGTCCGAAAGATAGACGTACGGGCTGGTGCTGTCGGTGAGGCCGAGACCCTCTTTGATCATGTGGCGCACCGGCGAGCGCGGCGAGTCGTCGTGAAATGTGGCGCATCCGAGCGCGCCCGGATTGCCGAGCCACCAGCCGAGCCGGACGTTGAACAACGTCATGAGCAGCGCGACCACGGGCGAGGAATGGTAGCCCTGATTCGGGCTGGCCGCAGCACCGGAAATGGACAGGGCGGTGCCGAGGGACAGCCCGTTGTGCATCCGGTTCACGGCGTAGTGCTTGGTGAAACGGTAGCCGAGCCGGTAGTTGCCGGTGTAGAGCGTGCTGGCGGTGAAGGTCTCGGCCTTGCGCTGCTGCCACGCGAGGTTTTCGCCGGAGACCAGGTTGAGCGCCATGTTGACGAGGTGCAGGGGACGCTGCGGGAGCAGGGGATTTTTGGGGTCGCGCAAGATCTGCATGGGCAGGTTGTCGCCGGGATCAAAGCCCGTGAACGGATTGGGATTGCGCCGGGGGTTGGTTGCGCCGAGATAGGCGCGGACGAGGCGGTTCCGGTAGATCGCGTGGAGGGAAAACTTGTTGATGTTGACGAACCGCGAAAGCAGCCAGCCCGCGAGGCCGCACGCCAGGACAAATCCCGCCGTCAGCCACAGCGGCGCGGTGCTGGCCAGTTCGCTGAAATCCGAGAACGGGTGCAGTTGCGCCAGGTTGTAAAGGCCCGGGTGCAAGGTTTTGTCGTCGGGCAACGGGGTGCAGAAATGGTTGGCCGCCGCCGTGAGCGTGCGGGAAAAAATCCAGCTCGTGGCGAGGGAAATGGCAGCGACCAGCGCGGCGAGGGACAACGGCGCGGCCAGGCTCACAGCTTTGTCCAACAGGCGCGCGACCGGGCTGGCGGTCCGTTTGTCCGGTTTGGTTCCGGACGAACCGGCGCTGTGGCCGATGATCAAGGTAAAGAGGCCGCTGATGCCGCCGAGCGCGCCCAGCAGGGTGCGGGCGCGTTCCGACAGTTTGAATATTCCCACCGGCCCGAACAGCACCAGCCCGTTGAACAGCATCCAGCCGACGATGGCGACGAGCAGCCACGCCCCCATGCGCGCCCACCATTCGCGGTCCTCGTCGAAGGTGAAGCGGCTGCCCAAGCCGATGAACAGCGTGGCCGTGACCAGGAACAGCATGAGAAAAACCGGCGCGGCCAGACAGCCATAGACGGACAAGCCCGTCGGCGAGGTGCTGTAGCGGAGGGTGCTTACGGCCGCCAGCCAGAGGGAGCATCCGCCGGCCGCGCCGGTGGCCAGCGCCAGCGCCACTTCCCGTTTCAAGGCGTATTTTTTTCCGTTGCGCCACCGTTGCAAAAATAATTCGGCGGTGCTCCAGGCGGTCAGATGCAGGATCGCGCCGAGCAGGCAGTAGTTCGGCAGGAACGGCGGCGTGTCCGGGGTGCCGCCGATCAGGTCGAGGAACAGCCGCAACAAAAGGCTGCCGGATTCGCTGCCCGCGCCGTTTTGGACCCAGGCCCAGGCGGTGGTGATGCTGAGGGCCGCGAGGCACAACGGCGCGCAGCACCAGACCAGAAAGCCGGCCTGGTTGCGGCGTTCAAACCAGCGGCCGCCGTGGGCCTGCAAATTGTCCCGCAGGGCCGGACGGTTCATCGCGCTGTACGCGATCGCCCAGGCGGCCAGCACAAACCCGGAAAAAAATCCCAGCCCGATCAGCCAGTCGGGCGGGTTGAGAATCAGGAGCGCGGTGTGGAGACGCGGCACGGCGAACAGCGCGAACAGAATCGGCGCAAACACCAGCCAGTTCAACGCGAGGTTGCGCAGATACATGGCAACGAGCACCCAGGTGTCCGCCGAGAACAGGCCGAGGCGGGGCGTGAGATAGTTGCTGTATTTGCGCAGATGGCTCAACTGCCTTGGCTCGGGTTCCGTCACGGATTCTGGCCGGCCGCCGGACAATTTGGCGCTGACCGCGTCCACGCCGCCGGCGTGATGAATCCACGAACTCAGCCAGCTCCCGAGGTAGCCGCCGCCGGAGACGGTCGAAAGATAGTCGAAATGTTTCAGCAGTCCGTGCTGCGCCAGTCCTTGCGTGACGCCGAGCGCGAAGGTGGCGCTGCGGATGCCGCCGCCGGAAATGCAGAACGCCGTGCTGCCTTCGCCCGTGTGGATGCGCCGGTAAATCGCGGCGAGATGGAGGTCGGAGATTTTTTTGAGGTGTTCGGGGAACGCTTCTTCGAGCAGCAGGCGGTTGAGCCGCGTGAGTTCGGAGGCTTCCAATTCCAGCCGCGTCATCGCCACCGTTTCGTTGCGCAGGCCGGCTTTGGGAAAATGCTTGTCGCAGTATAGGCAGTCGGTTCTTTGCAGGATCAGGTTGAGCAGCCGGGCCAGTTCGGCCGGCGTGGCGGCGGCGGGCGCTTCGCCGGCGGGAAGAAGCGGCCGGATTTTTTCCAGGAGATCCGCCGTGGCACCGAGCAGGTGGTCGGGGTTGAAGTTCCACGAAAATGCCGTCGTCGTTCCGCCATGCAGCGCGGCGTACTCTTGATCCAGCACTTCAAAAAATGGCACGGGCAGTTTGCGCCGGTTGCTGGTGGTGGCGTTGGTGTGCGACATGGGTCAGAGTGTTTTCAGATATTCCAGCAAGGATTTTTTGTCGGCGTCATTCAACTCGGTGCCGTAGGTGTGGCCCTGGTTGCCCTCGCCGCGCACGGTCACGTCGTGTTTCCAGCCGCGCCGTTCGGCCGGCGGCCCTTGCGTGACGAAGCCGACATTCACCGGATCATAGACATCGTAGCCGACATAAAATGTCTTGGTGCGCTTTTCCGCCGGCTCCAGCAATTCGCGCAGCGTGGGCACCGAGCCGTTGTGCAGATAGGGCGCGCGCATCCAGAGGCCGTCGAGTGGCGGCGAGCAATAGCCCTGGTTCTTCACCATGTTGGGGCGGTTGATGCCGAGGCTTTTCACGACTTTGTTCGCCTCGTCGGCAGCGGCCTGTGTCCAGGTGTCGAGGCGCTCGCGGTCGGTGCCGATCTCAGCGATGGGAATCACCTGGCTTGTGCGCGGCGCGCCGACGTCGTGGCACTCGGCACAATAATGTTCGTAAATCGGCTGGCCTTTCGCGGCGAGAAATTCGTCGGTCTTGAACGGATATTTCGGCGGCGGCAGGTTGCTGAGAAAATTGTCCAGGTCCTCCATCCGTTTCACAAACCACGCGCGGCGCTTGAGTTTCCAGTGCAGGTTGTCAATCGGGTAACTGAGGCGGCTTTTTTTGTCGGGCGCAGCGCCAAGGCCGAGCGCGGAGTCAATCAGCACGGAACGCACGGCGGGCGTGTCGCAGCTCCAGTTGAGATAAAGATTCGTGCCGGCCGTGCCTTTGCGTACTTTCAGATTCCAGTTGCTGGGAAAATCTGCCTGGCCGACGGAATTATCCACGGGCTGCGTGGTCATAAAATATTTTGTGAGATTCATCGGATCATCGCGGCCCGGCCCCCAGTCGGGAACGTTGGTGCGGTTCATCCACAGAAATTGCTGCTCCTGCCGCTGGAGCGCGCTGCGCGTCAGCGGAATCAAGACAAAGCGGTACAGCAGGCGGTCCAGCACGGAGAGTTTGACATCGCGCCGGATTTCCGGGAGGAGCACGCGGGCGTTGAAGCGCGAGTCTTTGCCGCAGTTGATGAGGAAGCGCAGCATGGCCTGGACGTTGACGGTGTTGGCCGGACTGGCGACGACGATGTGCGGCGATCCTTCCTCCTGGCTGCGCCAGGTGCCGACGTGGCAGATCGCGCAGTTGTTGGCGACGCGCGGAAAGCCGATGATCTGTTTCGTGAAACCGACGGGCATTTCGTGGCCTTCCTCCCAGACCAGGCCGAAGGATTTGTAGCCGCCCGAACCGGGCAGGTATTCGGGAAACACGCGGGGCAGCACTTCCCAGATGTAATAAGGAATGCCGCGGCTGAATTCCGCGCCGATGCTGCCATATTTGAAACGCTCCGACTCATCCGCCCATTTCGGCTCAGGCACTTCGCGGAACAATTTATACCACGCGACCGCGCCGCCGAGGAGGGCGAGCAGCAGGAGGGCGAGCAGCAGCCTGACAAGTTTCCGGATGATTTTGGATCGCATAATGGCTCCTCCTAAAAGGTTTTCAGATATTCGACGAGCGCGTCTTTTTCGACGGCGCTTAATTCCGTCCCGTATTCCCGGCCTTCATGGCCGGCGTTGCCGTTGCCGGGCAGGCGCGTGTCGAATTTGAAATATTTCCGGCCGTTTTCCTCCGCGACATCCGCGATGAAGCCGACCCGCGCGCGATCCATCACGTCGTAGCCGCGATAAAAAACCGCCGGCCGCCGCTCCGCCGGTTCGAGCAGTTCGCGGAGCGTGGGCACGGAGCCGTTGTGCAGATACGGCGCGCGCAGCCAGAGGCCGTCCAGCGGCTGGTTCGCGTAGCCGTGGGTTTTGCGAAAGTGGCTGAAGCGCTCGTCGGGATAGGCCGCGTAGAGCAGGTTCTGATTGGCGCACACGTCTTCGGTGTACGAATCGAGGCGGTGCCGGTCGGTTTTGATTTTTTCAATCGGCGTCACCTGGCCGACGAGTTCGCCGGCGAAGTCGCGGCCGTTCCGGCCGTGGCAGCGGGCGCAGTATTCGGCGTAAATTTTTTCGCCAGGCCCGGTTTTGGCAAGATCCACTTCGTACGGCCAGTGGGGCGGGGTGTTGGTCAGCGTGAATTCTTTCATGCGCTTGAGCGACGCGCGATCCAGCGTCGGCGGCATCGCGCCGGTGCCAAACGCGGCGCTGCGGTTGCGTTCTTCCAGGGAATTATTGTTGCCGTCCCAGTGCAGCCACATGCCTTCCCGTTTGTTTTGGCTCCAGATCGAGGGCAGATCGCAATTGCCGACCCATTCCTCGGGCGGCAGTTTTTCCATGCGGAAATTCATCAGCACCTTGGGCGAATTAAATGTGTCCACGCGGCCGGGGCCGGCGTCCGGCTCGCGGTCCATGAAACTGAACCGCTGTGCCAGCGTGATGAGCCGCTGCCGCGCGAGGTCAACGGCGACGTAGCGGAACAGCAGGCGGTTCAACCAGTCGTCGCTTTTCCGCTGGGCGATTTCGTCCACCAGCCGCGTTGAATTAAAATCCTCGTCGCGGGCGCACGCGAAGAGAAACCGTTCGAAGGCCTGGAGGTTCATCCCGTGTGCGGGCATCCCGACGATGACGCGGCGCGGACTCTGCGGCGTGTCGCGCACGGTGCCAGCGTGGCAGACGGCGCAGTTGAGGAACACGCGATCCACGCCCTGCACGTTGCGCTGCGAAACGCCAACGGGGAAGGGGCGGTTCGTCTCGTAGATGAAGCCAAGTGAAGCGTAGCCGGGGCCGGGTAGATATTTTGCGAACAGGTCAGGCAGGACATTCCACAGCGCCACCGGAATGCCCGCGTCGCGCTCGCCGCCGGTGGAGCCGTATTTGAAATGCTCCTCGGCGCTCTCGTAAGTCACCGGCTGATCGCGCGTGAAGCGGAGGGCGAGAATGATTCCCAGCACGAGCAGGACGATGAAAAGAATCCGCCGCCGCCGGCGGGGTTGGGGTGTTTCGTGTTTCATAAATGCGACGGCCGGGCTGGGGCGACGATGTCGGGATGCCCGCATCCGGCAGGAACAGCCCCCCGGAGAATATGCGGGCGGGTGCGCCCGGTCGGTTTGCTGATATGAACGTCCATGCTCATCATTTTCCTTTTCCTGCGCCCACTGCGCCGTTGGTGGTGCCTCAAGCGCGCGAGTCACTTGTAGCGCGGCCAGGCAAATCAAGTCAAGTGTTTAGCAGTTGGTTTCATGCGGTCGGATGATTTCAAAATAACCGCGCTTGACCGTCAGCGCGAAACGCCCTATATCCCGTTTCATACAAGCGCAACTCCAACCCTGAATACTATGACTCTGACCAAACGAGACTTGGTGATCCGCATCAGCAATGAAACCGGCCTGATCCAGCAGCAGGTTTATGATGTCATCCAAAAAACCCTCGACCACATCACGGAAGCGCTCGCCAACGGCGACAAGGTGGAGCTGCGCCAGTTCGGTGTCTTTGAAGTCAAAGTCCGCAAGGCCCGCGTCGGGCGGAATCCCAATGTGCCGGAAAAGGACGTGCCCATCCCGGCGCGTTCGATGGTGAAATTCAAATCCGGCAAAGAGATGCGCGCGCAGGTCCTCAAACTCGGGGCCAAGCCGGCCGCGTGAGCCGAACCCCTTTCCAACGACATCAACTTCGTGAAAGCTTTTTGCAATCGCATGATCCCCTGGCTGCTCATCCTCATTGGCCTCATCGTCCTCGCGTTCGGAATCAAAAAGGTTTTGGTCGCGGCGGCCAGCAAGAATTGGCCGACGGTTCCCGGCGTCGTCAGCGAATCCGGCGTTGCGGCGAACCCGCCCGCCGCCGGTGCTCCCCGGCAGGTTGAACAATCCTCGACAAGTTACGGTGCGCACCTCCGGTATGAGTTCACCGTGGATGGAAAAAAATTTCAGGGTGAACGGATCGGGCCGGCGGATTACTCGGCCAGCTACAAATCCCGCGTGGACGAGGTGGTTGCTCGTTATCCGAAGGATGGTGAAGTCACGGTTTACTATCAGCCTGGCAATCCCGCCGAGTGCTTGCTGGAACCCGGCGTGGCTTTTCAAACCTGGCTGCTGCCCGCGCTCGGCGTCGTGCTGCTAGCGGTTGGAGGCTTCTGGCTGCGGGCGCAACGGTGACTGGATGTTTGGCTTTTTGCATGAAGAGACGCGAAATGAATTCTATGGCGCATTCGCTTTGCGCCTATCTCTGCTCCCGCAATAATGACATCGCGGGTTATTGGGGCATTGGTATGCTTTGCGCAGTCTCAAAGAGAGAGCGGAGGCGGAAATTTAGCTTCAAGATTTATCCCGGAGAGTTGCTCCGCATTTACAGCTACGAGATTTCGGAGTCAAAGGTCGTCACCAACAAGCTGGTGAAGTTTGGTCTGGATTCGATTGAAGGGCGGCTTTCCTTTTTTGAGGATGGTCGTTATCCGCACGGCGCTGTGAAATATACATGCGGCATTGCCATTGCGATTACCCAAGCTGGTCGCACAGGCTTGAGCATTAGTCATGTGGAGTGCTGGCCGCACGATTCCTCCCGTGAACGTCGGCGTGCTGCCGGTTCGGCAGCGAGCGTTTCGCTGTTGGATAGATTGAAGAATATTTTGCGATGACACGCGGGCCTAAAAGTCGCCGGAGCCAATCGCCGTAGGCGCTTTAAGTTCCGCTGTGGTGGTTCCCGTCCCGAGTTGACAGTGGGTCAGCTTTCTCCAGCAGTTGACGCTCACTCCCCGGCACCATTTTTTTCCGGCCGCACCACCGCCACGACTAGCGCCTCGGGACGCAGATATTTTTGCGCGACGGCTTGAACCTTCTCCCGCGTGACCGCCGCGTAGAGCGCGTCTTCGCGATCCAGGTTCGCAAAGCCGAGGCCGTAAATTTCATCCAGCGCCGTGGTCATGGCTAGGCCGCCGAGATCCTGCCGCCCAATTTTTTTCTGGCCGATGATCTTGGCCTGGGCGCGCTGGAGTTCCGGTTCCGTCAAACCTTCCGTGCGCAACAGCTCGGCTTCGCGAAGGAGTTCCGTTTCGACAAGTTCAACCTGCTCGGGCTTCGTGCCGCAGTAGAACGAGAAGTAGCCAGGTGCGAGTCCGGGGAAATGCTGCGCCCCGACGTAGTAGGCCAGGCCTAGCTTTTCGCGCACGCGCAGAAACAAACGGGAGCCGAGGTCGCTGCAACATTCCTGCAACAGTTCCAGCGCGTAGCGATCTTCGCTAAA
>JANYDP010000078.1 GCA_025363535.1 Verrucomicrobiota bacterium
CACACCGCGACAACCGAAACCAAGGACGCCCGGATCATCGCCGAACCGCTCCGGCTGGTGCTCTTGCCGCTGGGTGGCGACAGCGCGCTCGATCTTAAAATTTCCCGAGAGCAGGAAAAAGTCCGCACCGCCGCCGATCCCGCGCCGGCCCTGGAACAGCTCGGGTGGCTGTTCGTGGCCAAGGCCCGGGCGAGTTTTGACCCCGGTTTTTACAAGCTGGCCGAGCAATGTTCGCTTGCCCTCGAAGAAAAAAAACCACACGCGCCCGAAGCTTTGCTGCTGCGCGGCCATGCTCTGCAAAACTTGCATTCCTTCAAGGAAGCCGAACCGCTCGCCCGCGAACTCGTGGCCCGGCGCGGACGCGCTTTCGATTATGGATTGCTCGGTGACGTGTTGATGGAACAAGGCCGTCTCGCTGAAGCCGTCGCCGCTTATCAACAGATGGCCGACCTCAAGCCCGATCCGCAGGCTTACACGCGCGCGGCGCACATGCGCTGGCTCAAGGGCGATCTGGAAGGCGCGATTGAAGTCATGCAGCTGGCCGTGCAGGCGGCGAGTCCACGCGATGCGGAGTCGGCGGCGTGGGTTTGCACGCGCCTGGCGCTGTATCAATTGCAGGCCGGCGATTTTGAAAAATGTCGCGCGCATTGCGACGCCGCGCTGGGGTTTCAGAAAAATTATCCGCCCGCCCTGCTGGCCTCCGGACGGCTGCTGCTCGCAGAAAATAAATTTGACGCCGCGCTCGAACCCTTGCGGGCGGCCGCGAAATTAAATCCTCTGCCGGAATATCAGTGGGCGCTCGCCGACGCCCTGCGGGCGGCGAATCGTCCGGGCGAAAGTGAAACCGTGGAACGCGAACTCAGGTTGCGCGGAAGTTCCGCCGATCCCCGGACTTTCGCCATTTTTCTGGCGGCGCGGGGCCAGGACGTTTCCACGGCCTTGCGGCTGGCCCGGGCTGAGTTGCAAACCCGCGGAGATGTGCTGACGCACGACGCTGCGGCTTGTGCGCTCGCGGCCAATGGCCGCTGGAGCGAGGCGCAAACAGAGATTCGCCTGGCCTTAGCGGAAGGCACCCAGGACGCGCGGCTGTTTCTCCACGCGGGCATGATCGCGGCAAAATTATCCCAGACCGCCGAGGCGGACCAATTTCTCAGTCGCGCCGCCACGCTGCAACCGATGCTGCTGCCTTCAGAACGGGAACAGTTGAAAAGCCTTTCCGTCAATTTTTCGTCGCAACCGGCGAAATCAAACCAAACCAAAAACTAAACAAACAAAGAAAGAAGCTAATATGATCCCACACAAGAAACTCGCACTGGCCGGCCTCGCGCTGGCATTGCTCGCCGGTGCGGCGACCTCCCGCGCCAGCAGCCACATGGACGCACCGCTGATCACACTGGATCCGGCGGCCAACACCACGGACGTTTACGCGTTCGTAGATCAGGGCGGCAGCGCAAAGAACCTGGTCGTCGCCCTCGGCGTTTACCCCTTCGAAGAGCCGGGCATCGGGCCGAACAAATACAACTTCGATGACAACGTGCTCTACGAGATTCACCTCGCGCTCGGCACAAATTACACGGTGGGCAAGGTGGACTTGAGTTATCAATTCCGGTTCACAACCCATTTCAAAAATCCGAATACAATTCTGCAATCGTACCTCGGCGTCATCGCCGATGTGAATGACGCGAACCAAAATCTCACGCAAACGTACACCGTCACGAAAATGGACTTCCGAAAAAATCATTCCCACAAGCCCGTCGTTCTTGGCCAGGGCATCGTGCCGCCAAACAATCAGGGCATCGCCACGCCCAAGTACAACCAAAGTGATGACGGGGAAAACCCCGCCCGGGATGGGGTCGCGACGGAAGGCGAACTGGATCACTACACGAAGCAGGCGATCACGAATTTGTCGGGCGGTTACGTCGCCTTCGCCGGTCAGCGCGACGACGGATTCTATGGCGACATTCAAGCCATCTTCGACCTGGTGCAATTGCGCAATCCCGGCCACGACAACCAGGGCGGATACAACCTTCATCTGATGGCCTTGGAAATTCCGATCAGCGAACTCGGCGGCGACCAGCAGGTCGTCGGCGTCTATGCGACCACCAGCCGCAAGCAGCTCAAAATTCTACGGGATGGCACCGGCAATTTCCGCAACTCCAGCCCGCAGATCGCCGGCCAGTGGATTCAAGTTGCCCGTCAGGGCAATCCGCTGTTCAACGAAGGTCTCGTCGCCATTGCCGACAAGGATTTGTACAGCCGCACTTCGCCCGAACAGGACGCGCAGTTGTTCAAGAAATACGCGTTGACGCCTGAACTCGCGCATCTTCTCAACGCCCTCGTGTTCGGTTCATCGGTTGCGCCGGAAACCAACCGCACGGATATCGCCGGCATCTTCATTCCCGACCTGATCAAGGTGGACCTCTCCACCGGCCCCGCGCGTCTCGCCGGTGGCGGCCCGAATCATCCCACCAACCCGGACGACGCCGGTTACTCGCGCCTGGGAATTTTCGGCGGAGATACGCTGACCAGCGCGATTCAACCTGGCTTCGGCAGTGGCACCCTGCCCGGCGGCTGGCCGAACGGCCGGCGGTTTGGCGATGACGTGGTTGACATCGCCGTCACCGCGCTCATCAGCGACCTGCGCGTCAGTCCGCCCGTCATCCGCGGCCCGGCCGGCGACAACGTGAACACGAATGACATGGCGTACAACAAAGTGTTCCCGTACGAATCAACGCCACAGAACGGGAGAAACCACCAGCATCACGGAGGGCTGTAACGAGCGAGCCACACGCTCAACGGCGGTTGCCCACGCAACCGCCGTTTGCTCGCGGATGATGATAATATGTTCAACCCTCCAACCATGCGCCCTACAAAAAAAATTCGACCACCACTCTGCGCGCTCTGGTTCGCCGGCGTTCTGGCCCTGGCATCGGTTGCGCACGCGCATGATCCCGGCTTGAGCACCGCCACGCTGCGCATTGAACCGGATCAGGTGGCGGCGGTGCTGGTGTTGTCCCCGGCGGATGCGGGTACGATTTTAGATCTGGATAAAATCCGTGCCGCCGGGAAGACTGGGCAGACACTCGAGTTTGTCGCCACCGCCGTGCCAGCCGGTTCGCCCGGGCCAATGCAGTTGCAAGTGAACGGCCAGCCCGTGACGGCCACCAACCTCCGTTGCGCCTTCGACACCGCGAATAATCTGACCATCCAGTTTTCATTTCCCCGCCGGGCCGCCGGAAAAATGGTGGTGCGATCCACCTGGCTGCTCCTGCTGCCGCCGGGCCACCGGCAATATTTTACGATTCAAAATGCCGCGCGGGAAACTCTGGCCGAACATCTGTTCAACGCCCGGGAAGACACGGCCAGCTTTGAGCTTTCCGCCGCGACCCCGGTGGCATCGTCCGCCCCGAGGACGGAAACCTTTGCGGATTTTTTGGTGATGGGCGTCAAACACATCTGGACCGGCTACGATCATCTCCTGTTCCTGTTCGCCTTGCTGGTGGTGACGCGCAACTTCAAGGCGGCGATAAAAATCATCACCTGCTTCACGGTGGCCCATTCGATCACGCTGGCCGTCGCGACTCTAAACCTGGTTCAGATTTCGAGCCGCATTGTTGAGCCGCTGATCGCGGCGTCCATCGTCTATGCCGGTCTGGAAAATATTTTCAGCCGCGGCGAGCCGAAGGGCCGCTGCTGGCTGACGTTCGCGTTCGGGTTGATCCACGGTTTTGGATTTGCCACGGTGCTGCGGGAACTGGGCGTGGGCGAAAACGGCGGCAGCCTGGCCGTGCCGTTGATCTCCTTCAACCTCGGCGTTGAACTCGGTCAGATTGCCGTGGCCGCCCTCGTTCTTCCCTTGATCTGGAAGTGGCGCACCTGGCCAGGGTTTGCCCATCGTTGGGTTCCAGCCGCCTCCACCGCGCTCACGCTGCTGGGCGGCTTTTGGTTTGTGCAGCGTGTGTGGTTCTGATGCGGGTCACTTCACTTCCGGCGGCGCATTCGTGCCCGTGGCTTCCGGCGCTTTGGGCAGCAGCTCTTTCATCGTGTTCAGCGGATGCAAGGGCAACAGCATCAGCTTGGGTACAAAATACAGCGGTGCCATTTTCGGATCACCGAGCGGCCCGGTGATCTTGTATTCAAAAACTTTGCTGACCGGCCAGAGCACCAGGCTCAGCACGCGGCCCACCACCCAGGTGTCGCGGAACAGTTCCGCCTCGGCTACGGCGTTGACCTGGCCGTCCAGGTTCACGTCGCCGCGATATTGCAACCGCATTCCCGACGCGCGGATGTCCACGTCATCGGAGTGAACGATGCCGTTGGTCAGCACAAACGCGGCCGTGGCGTCGCTTAGGCGCGTGCTGCCCAGGCCTGGCGCGAGACTTTCCAAGGCGGGCGTCAGCACGCCGAATACAGGAATCTCCATCAGCAGCCCGTCGCGCAAACTCGCCTGTCCGTGCCCGACCCACGTCACACCGGTTTCGGGAATGCCTTGCGTGACCGCCCAACGGCCCGTGAGCAGACCCTTGAGTTTGTTCGTGGGCGAATTCAAATCACCGAGCAGCAGGTGCAGGTCGGCGTTCGTCACCGCCACGTCAAAGTGCAGCCGGTTGTCGGCCCCTTTCGGAAAATAAAACGCCGCCCCGCCCTCCGCCGTGCCGTGATAAAACTCCGCGTGAACGTTGTCCAGCGTGAGCGCATCATTCACCCAGTTCACCTGGCCGGCGATCTGCCGCACGTTGAATTTCCACCACGCGAACGGGCCGCCTTCAAAATCGAAATGCAGATCCACGCCGTTGTCTATGTCAAAGGCGATGGAGCCGTTCACCCGCGCCGTGGGGATCCCCGAAAAATGATACGGTTCAAACCACGCGCCCGCCACCGGGCCGATGGCGCGGGCGAACACGAGCGGATTCGCGTGGCCCAGCACGTTGGTCATGAACACTTTTTCTGCCGCCAGATCCACGCGCACCCACTCGGCGCTGACCTGTTCCTCGCCCCGCTGCAAGCGCGGCTCAGTGAGCGTGATCACCCGGTTGGAGAATTCAACCGCCGACTCAAAGCCACCCGCCGTCTCGCCGCGAAAGGTGAAATTCGTCAAGGCCAGACGCCCTTTCGCATCTAAGCCGGCCAGTGTGCCCCAGCGGCCGCGCAGCTCCACGTCCACCACCGGCGGCACGGTGAAACCGGCCAGATCAAACCCGTGCCGCGCTTCCGGCGACAGCAAAAGTTTCAGCGCGTTGGCATCCAGCGCGCTCTGAATCTTGAAAAAATAATCCGCCGAGGTGTCGCTGGATTCGTGCGCCAACACCAGCCGCCCCTCGGGTCGCGTGATGACCAGTTCGGGAATCCGCCAGGTCTGATTGGAGTGGGTAATTTGAAAAACCACCGAGTCAAAGGGCATGTCGCGCAAGGCCCCCCGGGCGACGGCCACCTGCCCGTCGAGGATGAGACTGTGTTTGATTTCCGCAAGCCAGTCGGGGCTTTGATGGGTCCAGGCGGGCAGCCGCATGGAAACGGCGGCCTGCAAATGAGGCGGCTTGACCCAGGAAATTTCGGCAAACATCGGACGGCTGGCCGGCGGCACGAGCGCGGCAAGTTTTTGCAGGTCAAAGTCCGAGCTACCAGCGAAATTCAATTTGCGTGTGGCCACATTTAGATCGGCCTGCGCCGCCAGGCTGCCCTGGTAAAGCACTGCGGAAAATTGTGCGACGCGAAGATCGGGAGCCTGCCATTGAGCGGTGCAGATCACGTTCGACGCGGCCAATTTCGGTGCCGCCAGTTCGTTCATGCGGCAGCGCAACTCCAGCCCGTATGGCGCGAGGTTGGTCCACCAGCCCCACGCCGGATCGGGCGGCGCAATCGAATTCGTGGTTGTGGCCAACGTGGCGGCGAGGTGCAGGCCGCTGCCCCGGCCCCACGGGGTTTCGGCGGCGGCCAGTTCCAGTTCGCCATGACCCGACAGAGGGATGGCGTTGGTGGCGGCGTGCCGCCATTGCGCGGCGAAATGCGCGGCGCGGCCCCGGCCCCAGACGGTTTCCACCTGAGCCGCCGTAAGGTTCAGGTCCGCGTTGAAGTTGGTGCCGGCGTTGGACAGGACGTGCAGCGTGAGATCAAGGTTGGTGGCGGTGGCCCAGGGCGTATGCGCGTGGTCGGCTCGCAGCAGAATTTCCGCGTGCGAGGGTTCCTGATTTTCCGGCGGCGTGACGCGGGCGGACAAAACCCCGCCGGCGAAGGTGCCCCAAGGCGTTTCCGCATCCGCCGCCCGCAGCGTCAGCCGCGCGCCAAAGCTCAACAGGTCATGGGCGTCGCCAAAAATTTCCACCCGCAGCTCCGGTGCATGCGCGAAATGCATCTGATCCAGCACGTCCGCCAGCCGACGGAGATTTTGCGGCAGCGTCGCGCCGGACGCGACGGCAGGTTCGGCTTGGAACATTTTCCAATCCCGGAGCGCGGAAGCGTTGGTGACAGTGCCGGCGAGTTCAATGTTGGCGCCCGCAAACTGGGCCTTGAACTGATCCAGCTCCCAAAGATCGCCGGGCAGCAACCGCAGTTGCGCCTGGATGTTTTCCACCGTCAACGCCCGCGGCGGCTGGTGGGATTCGTTGACCGGCCAGACGAGCCGCCCCTGCCGCAGCACCAGCGAGTTCACTTGCAGATCCCCCTTGATGAGCGCGGCGTAATCCAAGCGCAACTGGATTTCTTTCAAGGTCAGCGCGGGATTGGCCGCGTTGTTGGTGCCGCCGAAAAAAACATTGTCCGCCACGAGGCCGTGCGGAAACCGCAGCCGCAGCCGGCTGAACTGGAGGTCAAGGCCGTGCGCGCGCAATTTTTCCAGCAGCGGATTTTTCACAAAATCTGGCAGCCCGATCTGGTTCACATAGATTACTGCGCCGAGCAACGCGAGGATGACAAGCCACAGGCCGATGCGGAAACGACGGAAGTAAATCCGCAGCAGTCTCCAGACCCGGCTGTGCTGGCGCGCTGACATGATTCAGGGCGCGGCGGCGGGGATGGCCAGGAACATCTGCACGAGCTGATGCAGCACCGGCGGAAATTCAAACACCCACGGCTCCTGCTGCTGCGTGACCAGCACGTAGGCCGAACCCATGCTCGCCGGGCCGCCAAATTCGAGATCGCGTTTTTCGCCGCCGCGCAGTTCCACGGAAAGCTGCAGGCCGTCGGGTTTGAATCCGTAGCGCGCGCGGTTCGTCTCGCCGCGTTCCACCCACGCGTCCGCCGACAGTTCGCCCAGCCGGAACACGGTTTCCTCAATGGCCGCAATCTGCACATCATCCAGGATTCCCTGCGAGCCGGGCGCGAGTGACCAGTTCCCTGCGCCCTGCCGGAGCAGTTGGCGGACTTTTCCGCCCTGCCGGATCGTCACGCGCGCCACGTCGTTGGTGGAAAATTTCCAGATGGCCCGGTCGCGCAGTTGCAACGCGTTAATCGGCAGCCCTTGCACCTCGGCGAGCCGGAGCGAATACACGGACAACGGCTCGTCGAATCGGCGCGCGTAAATCAGTCCGTCCTGGTTGGTGCCGAAGTCCACGCCGGCGATGACCCGGTTCGTGGTGCCCACCGCCGCATTCGTGTCCGCCCCGTAGAAAATGAGCTGATACGCCGGGGTCGCCAGGCCGAGCGCGGGCAGATCCGGCGCGACCACCGCGTCCTTGTAAAATTGTGCGACCTGCAAGCCGCCGAGGTTGGTGAGCAGCGCGGTGACCAGCGCGGCGTCCGCTGGATAATTCTGCGGCGCGAGGATCCACGACGCGTTCGTGCGCCGCAGCGTGAACGTTTCCTGCGCGTGGAATTCCATCGCCGCCAGCGGGCCGGTGGGCGAAATCAAGTGGCGGTCGCGGAAGGTTTCGTGCGCGGCGTGCCAGATTTCGAGCGGCTCCTTGGCCACGGCCAGCACGGTCTTCTCATCGTTGCGTCGTGCGTAAATCTGGTTGGTTGAGCTGTTCAATCCCTTGCCGAACGTCAGCCGCAGGGCGGTGTTGGTGCCGCGCTGGAACGTGAGGCTGAGTTCGGCCGGCTGCAACCCAAACGTCTCCAGGTCGGACGGGGGACGGTCGAAGAATTGCAGCGCCTGGAGGCTCTGCAATTTTTCCAACGACTCGAGGATTTTCGCCTTGTCGGCCCGGGATTCCATCGGCAGCGCCATGCGCCAGAGTCCGTTGGTCGCATCCCGATGGAGTTCGAGAATTTTGGCACCGTTGGTCACAAAGAGACGGTCGAACTCCAGCCGGGCAAAATCCGCGAGCGCCGTCTCGCGCCAGTCGTCCGCCGAGCGCGGCAACATTTTCAGCAAGGCCGCGTCCATGACCGCCACGCCCTCCGCGCCCACCACTTTCACGAACACCTGGTCGCCGGGGCCGTTCTTGTTTCCAATCTGGATGTGCTGGTCGCCGGGTTGGAGAATCACGGTGAAAGGCGGCGGATTGAAGCCAAACTTGTCGTTCGCGTCCCGCAGATTGCCCAACTCCGGTGCGGCGATGCGCGTGGTGGGAACCGCCCGGGCCAGCGCGGTGACCAATGTTTCCAAGGCTTCGGTGCGCGCCGGGAAATTGACGGGTTCGGCCAGTCGCCAGACGCCGTTGGTGCGCGCGGCCTGGATGGCGCGCTGGTTGGCGGGGAGAATTTCCACGCTCGTGACGCCGCCGCTGTCGAGGCCGGGCAGCAGCCAGTCGGGGCCGGTCGCCGGCTTGGGGGCGAAACGGTGATGGAGTAAAATTGCGCCGAACAGTCCCGCCGCCACGAGGACCCAAAGCCAGGTGTGTTTGGGGTTCATGCGCGAAAATTATTTCCGGCGGCGCAACCAGACCAGACCGCCGAGCAGCACAATTCCGCCGGGAATCGCCACGAGCAAAATCAACTGCACGGTCTGCAATTGCGCGTTAGAAATGAGCAGTTGGTATTCGGTGATGGATTTTGGCCCGATACCTTCAAGCAACAACGGGCGGTCGAGCAGCCAGTTGGCGGCGAGTCTGGCGAAGTCGTGGTTGGCGGCGGATTCAATGCGTTCGTTGCCGAGGAAGAGGGAATCCCCGGTGACCAAGATCCGCGTCGCTCCGCGCTCGGCGGCGACGCCCTTGGCCGCGCTCTTTTCCACGGCGACGACGAGCGGTTTGACACCGGGACGTTGCGTCATGCCGCCGTTGGACAAAACTGAGCGCGGGCCGGAGTAAACAATCTCCTCGGCTTTGATGCCGCTGTCCGGCTGCGCGGCCAAATCCAGCGCGTCCACTTCGCGCGGCAGAATCATTTGCAGCCGCGAACCGAGGAGTGCGTTCACCAGCGGATGCTTGACGCGAAAGTTGAAGGCGATGACGTCCAGACCTTCGGGCGGTGAGGAATTGTCCGGATCTTTCACGATGCCGGCCGTGACGTTGACGCCCCATTTGGTGAGAATTTTTTCCAGGCCGGTGACGTGGTCTTCGGAGAGGACGTTGAAGAGGACGAACAAGCGCCCGCCTTCACCGAGGTACTTTTCCACGCGGCCCAGTTCGAGGGCGGGCAAGGGATCTTTCGGCCCGGCGATGACGAGCAGGTTGCAGTCGTCCGGCACGGTGTTGGTGCCCAGCAGCGTGAGCGGCCAGGTCTCGATGTTGTTTTGCCGCAGCAGGCCCGCGAATTTCGCGTAGCCCATCGGATCGTTGGCGTTGTCCGGGCGATGCTCGCCGTGGCCTTCGAGGAAATAGGCCTTGAGCGGTTTGGGATTGGTGACGCCGATGAGCGCGCCGGTGAACATCAGCTCACCCAGAAAGTTGATGGGTTTTTTCCGCAGCGCCAGCTGGCCGGGAGTTTCGCTCTTTTCCTGCACCAACTGGTTTTGCACGAGGGCATCGCCAAGGACGATCTTACTGCGGCCTTCGCACTCAAAGACGATGAGGCTTTTGTTCGTCGAGGTGTTGTATTTGATTTTGAATTCCTCCGCCGCGCCGGGTTCGCGGTCGTAGTCTATGTAACGCACGCTGAGCTTGGGATTCGCCGAGGTGTATTCCTTGAGCAGGTTGGCCAGGTCGCTGAAAAATTCCTCTTCGCGGCTGCAATAGACGGTGACTTGGACGCGGTTGGTCAGCGAGTGCAGCAGACTGGTGGTGCGGGTCGAAAGCTGGATGCGCGTGAGCGAACTCAGGTAGTAGCGCCGGAAGAACTGCGTGCTGAGATAATTCACCATGACCACCACGGCGAACACCGCCAGCGTCATCACCGCCACGCTGAAGCCGATGCACCACCGGCGGCCGGGCGAGAAGCTGGGACGGGTTGAAGGTGCGTTGGCCATGTTATTTCCAGCGCCGGCTTTCCACGACGCGCAGGGTGAGGAACAAAATGAAAAACGAGAGGCTCAGATAAAACACCACCGCCCGCGTGTCCACCACACCACGGACGAATTCGC
>JANYDP010000092.1 GCA_025363535.1 Verrucomicrobiota bacterium
AGGGCGAGGCGAACGCCGACCGCGCGCAGCAGTATCAAACTTTGCTGCCCGCGATGATCGGCGACTGGCGCAAGCAATTCGGCGTGGGCGAATTTCCATTTTACATCGTGCAGCTCGCCGCGTTTCAGGCCACGTTTCCGCAGCCGCGTGAAAATCATTGGGCCGAACTGCGCGAGGCGCAGGCGCTCACGGCAAAAAATATTTCGCACAGCGGCTTGGCGCTGGCGATTGACATCGGCGATGCCGTGGACATTCATCCGAAAAACAAACAGGAAGTCGGTCGCCGCCTCGCTTTGAATGCGCTGGCGAAAACTTACGGAAAGAAAATGGAATATTCCGGCCCGTGGTATCGCTCGCTGAAAATGGATGGCGAAAAAATCCGTTTGAACTTTGACCACGCCGACGGCGGCCTCGTTGCCATAGGCGGGAAGCTCACCGGCTTTGCGATTGCTAGTGCGGATAGTAAATTCGTCTGGGCCGATGCAGTGATTGACGGCCAGACGGTGGTGGTGTCATCGCCGCTCGTAGAAACCCCCGTGGCCGTGCGCTACGCGTGGGACATCAATCCGGTCTGCAATCTCTACAATCAGGCTGGCCTGCCCGCCGTGCCGTTTCGCACTGACAGCCAGTCAGTAAAATCAAAATAAAACTTGTGAATTGCCAATCAGGTTTTACGCCCAGGGTCGTTGTTGAAAGTGCTTGGAAAATTTCCCTGGTCACGCTTTTTTGTTTAACCACTTCAGCAATCGCAACCGAGCCAACAAATGTTTTTTCGACCGACCCGGACCAGGCTTTGGAGCGCACCTGTTTTCAAACCGGCAAGCCTTGGAGTGAAAAATCAAATCTGCGTTCAGACGTGGCCATCGTTTATGGCATTGACGCCGGCCTGCCCGATCGCATTGCGACGTGGCGCGAGAATGGCTATCGCATCCATGTGATGACCGGCGCGTCGTGGGGCAATTATCAGGATTATCTCTACGGCCGCTTCGACGGCATCAATCACGAGGACGAGGCGCAGATGGATCGCAATGGCCACAAGATCGGTCACGGCGGTGATGTTTATTACATGTGCCCCGGCACGAACTACGGAAAATTTCTTTGCGTTGGCGTGCAGCGTGCGCTTGATGCCGGGGCCGAGGCGATTCATCTGGAGGAACCGGAGTTTTGGGATCGCGCCGGTTACTCGGAAGGTTTCAAACGTGAGTGGAAAAGTTTTTACCGCGAAGACTGGCAGGCACCGGAAAGTTCCGTAGATGCCCGCTGGCGCACGGGCAAATTAAAATATTTTCTTTACCGCCGCGCGTTGCAGCAGGTGTTCGACTACGTCCAGGACTACAATAAAAAATCTGGCCGTCACGTTCGTTGCTATGTGCCGACGCACAGCCTGCTCAACTACGCGCAGTGGTGCATTGTCAGTCCGGAGTCCAGCCTCGCGCAACTCAACGGCTGCGACGGCTACATCGCGCAAGTCTGGACCGGCACGTCGCGCGAGCCGAACCGTTATCGCGGCGAAGTGCGTTCGCGCACGTTTGAAACGGCGTTCCTCGAATACGGTGCGATGCAAAATCTCGTCCGCGCCACAGGCCGTTCCGTCTGGTATTTGAATGATCCGATTGAGGACAATCCGAATTACGACTGGAACGATTACAAAAAAAATTGGGAGTCCACGCTCACCGCGTCGTTGTTCCAGCCGGAAGTGTCGCAATACGAAGTCGCGCCGTGGCCGGAACGGATTTTCAACGGACGCTATCCGCGTTCGGCCAATCGCGATGATCGCAAAGGCATTCCGCCCGGCTACGCCACCGAGTTGCAAACGGTTTTCAGCGCGCTCAACGACCTGAAGCAGCCGCGCGTCGAGTGGGACTGCGGCACGACGGGCGTCGGCGTGCTGGTGAGCGACTCGCTGATGTTCCAGCGCGGCCAGCCGACGCCGAGCGATCCGCATCTGGGCAATGTCTATGGCCTCGCGATGCCATTGCTCAAGTGCGGGCTGCCGGTGACGCCGGTGCAGTTGGAAAACGTCACGCACTCAAATTATCTCGCGGGCTTCAAAATTTTGCTGTTGAGCTACGACGGTCAGAAGCCGCTTTCGCCCAATGTCCACGGGCCGTTGGTGGATTGGGTCAAGCACGGCGGCGTTTTGATTTTTTGCGACGCCGACGCCGATTCCTATCTCAAGGTGCGCGACTGGTGGAACAGCGACGGCAAAAATTACGCCACGCCGCGCGAGCATTTGTTTGAGCAGCTTGGTTTGAAAACGGAGTTGAAGGCCGGTGAATTCACCGCCATCGGCCAGGGCGGTTTGATCTGGCTGCGTGAGCGCCCGGCGCATTTTTCCGCCAGTGCGGAGGGCGCGGCGCAAGTAGTCGCCGCCGCCAAACTCGCCGCCGGAAAAATCAAACTGGACTGGCGCGAGAAAAATTATCTTCTGCTCCGGCGCGGCCCTTACGTCATCGCCGCCGGTCTCGATGAATCCATCGCCGGCGGGACGAATGTGTTGCACGGTCGTTTCGTCAATTTGTTCGATGCCGAGCTGCGCGTGCTGGACAGCGTGATCATTGAACCGGGCACTCGCTTCTTTCTGCGCGACCTCGACACGCCCCACGAGCGCGGTCCGCAACTGCTGGCCGCCGCCTGCAAGGCGCTGTTGACGAAGCGTGAGGACAACTCGCTTTCGTTTGCCGTCGAAGGCGTCGCCCAAACGTCGGCGGTGCTGCTGTTGCGCACGGAGCATCCACCGAAGTCGGTTGCGCTGGACGGCCAGCCGGTCGCACAAATTGATTTTTCCAAGACCGACGGTCTGTTGTGGATTCATTTCGACAACGAGGCGAAACCGCGGACGCTGGTTTTGAATTTCTAAACACGCTATGACACCCATGAAAAATCTTTTATGCCGGCTGCACCTTTCCACTCTCGCGTTCGCCGCCTTGCAAGCGCTGATGTCTGCCGGGACTGCCGCCGAAATCTCGTATCAAAATCCCGTCATTGCTGGCGATCATCCCGACCCGTCCATCATCCGCACCGGCAAAGATTATTGGGCCACCTGCACGTCGTCCGCGTGGGGGCCATTGTTTCCGCTGCTGCACTCGACCGACCTTGTGAACTGGGAGCAGTCCGGCGCGGTGCTGAACAAGCGCCCTGACTGGGCCACGGGCGATTTTTGGGCGCCGGAAATTTCGGAGTTCCACGGGAAATTTTTTGTCTATTTCACCGCGCGGCAGCAGAACGGTCGCCTGTCCGTCGCGGTCGCCACTGCCGACCAGCCCGGCGGGCCTTACACGGATCACGGACCGCTCATCGCGCAGGACGACGGTTCAATTGATGCCGCGCCCGTCGTGGACACCAACGGCGTGCGCTATCTGCTTTGGAAGGAAGATGGCAACAGCCGCAACCAGCCTTCGATCATCTGGGCGCAAAAGCTGAATGACGACGGCACCAAACTCGTCGGCGAGATGCGCGAATTGATCCGCAACGACATCGGCTGGGAAGGCGGCGTGGTGGAAGGGCCGTTTATCTTGCGCCGTAATGATTGGTTTTATCTATTTTATTCCGGCAATGGCTGCTGCGGCAACGGCTGCACTTATGCGCTCGGCGTCGCGCGCTCACGCTCGCTGCTCGGCCCGTGGGAAAAAAATCCGGCGAACCCGATTCTCGCCGG
>JANYDP010000095.1 GCA_025363535.1 Verrucomicrobiota bacterium
TTTCCGCTCGCGGCGGAATTTCCGGTGAAGATTGAATGCCGCTGCGAACCCGACCTGCCGCTGTTGTTCATGCAGAAGAATCATCTCGACGAAATCCTGGTGAACATTTTTCAAAACGCCCGCGACGCGCTGGGCCAGGCCGGCGGAAAAATCACCACGAATGCCCGGCGCCTGACGGAAAATCTGATCGAGATCGCCATCGCCAACAACGGCCCGGAGATTTCCGCCGACAAGCTGGAGCGCATTTTTGAAGCGCATTACACCACCAAGGAAAAGGGCACGGGCCTCGGCCTGGCCATCGTCAAACACAACGTCGAGCTGTACGCTGGCACGATCCGCGCGGAATCGAAGCTTGGAAAGGGCGTCCGGTTTGTTCTAGTGTTCCCCGCGAAGACCGTGCTCAACCCGGATCAAAAACTGAACCTGCCATGACCCTGCCGCTGCCGCCCGTCCTCATCGTGGATGATGAGAAGAACATGCGCGCGTCGCTTCAGACGCTGCTGGCCGACGAGGGTTACACCGCGTCGGCGGCGGACTCCGCCGAGACCGCGCTGCTGCTGCTCGCGCGCGAGGAGTTTTTCATGGTCATCACCGACGCCCGCCTCGGCGGGATGAACGGCTATGAGTTTCTCAGGCAACTGCATCGCCAGTGGCCGGAAATTTCCCCGCTCATGATCACCGCCTACGCCACGCCCCGGCTCGCCGTCGAGGCGATCCAGGCGGGCGCGATTGACTACGTCTCCAAACCCTACGCGCCGGAAGAATTGCTCCACGCCGTCGGCCGTTGCGCCGAACGTTACCGGCTGCTGCGCGAAAATGCCACGCTGCGCGCCCGCGCCAACGAGGCCGCCCACGTCGAAGACATCATCGGCGAAGCGCCCAAGCTCCGCGAACTTCGCGACTTGATCCGCACCGTCGCGCCGACCGACGCCCGCGTGCTGGTGCTCGGGGAAAGCGGCACCGGCAAAGAACTTGTCGCCGGCGCGATCCACAGTCTGAGCCGGCGCCACCGCGCGAATTACGTCCGGATCAATTGCGCGGCGATTCCCGAGACGCTGCTGGAAAGCGAATTGTTCGGCCACGAAAAGGGCGCGTTCACCGGCGCGCTCAAACAAAAACCCGGCCGCGTCGAGGAGGCCGACGGCGGGACTATTTTCCTCGACGAGATCGCCGACATGAGCCGGCCGCTGCAAGCCAAGCTGCTCCGTTTTCTGGAGGACGGCAGTTTCACCCGCGTCGGCGGCACGCAGGAATTGCGCGTCAACGTCCGCCTCGTCGCTGCCACCAACCGCGACATCGTGCAGGCCATCCGCGAGGATGCGTTTCGCGAAGACCTCTTTCATCGCCTCAACGTCGTGCAGTTCCGCCTGCCGCCGCTGCGCGAACGGGGCGGCGACGCGCTGCTGCTGGCGGCGCATTTTCTGAAACATTTCAACGCCGGCATGAACAAGCCGGTGGAAAAAATTTCCGCCGCCGCCGGTCAGAAACTGTCTCGCCACCATTGGCCCGGCAACGTCCGCGAACTCAAGAATGTCATCGAGCGCGCCTTGATTCTGGAGACCACGCAGGAGATTCAGGCCGTCAGCCTGCCGGATTTCCAGATTGAAACGCAGTTGCACAAGGCCGAGCTGCCCGCCGTGACCGGGAAAGAATCCCTGGATGAAATCGTCGCGCAGTTCGAGCGCGAACTCATCACGACCCTGCTGGGGAAAAACAATTTCAACCTGAACAAGACGGCCGAGCAGTTGAAGATCAGCCGCCACGCGCTCCGTTACCGGATGCAGCGCCTGAACATTCAATTGCCTGAGGGCAGTGAGCCGGGCAGGGAGGTTTCCTGATGCAATCGCTTGCGCTACTTTTGGCCGCTGATTTTTTGGGAAAGCTGCACACTTGGCGCGCGCAAATGGGCAGTGACTTTTACCTGTTGGTGTTTGTCGGGGTGTTTGCGGTGGTCATCCTCGGAGCGTTCGGCTGGGCGTTGATCTTCAAACAGCCGTCGTACCGCTCCCATCACCGCGCCTCCAAGCCGGATGCTTCTGGCACGACCCGGCACCGGCACCGGCACCGGCATCGGCGGAAAGAACATCGTCCCGTCAATCCCACGCTGGCTGAAACCGGCGGCCTGCCCACACTGCGCGATCCGAAAACCCCGCCCAAGTCGCACCTCTGACCATGCAAGAAAGCCAGGCCATCACCAAAAAAAGCGCCTCCAATCTCGCGCTCGCGTTTGTGCTGCTGCCCAAGCCGAAGCGCGACGCCATGTCCGCACTTTACGCTTTTTGCCGCGAGGTGGATGACGTGGCCGACGAGGATTCCGTCCCGGTGGCAAAGCGCCGCGAGCAACTCGCCGCCTGGCGTGCGGACATCCACCGCGCTTGCAGCGGCGAGTCGCCGCGCTTCGTCGTCAACCGGGAGTTCCAGCCCGTCATTCGTGAATGTCGTCTGCCGTTCACGCTGTTCGATGAATTGATCAAGGGCTGCGAGACGGATCTCGACACCACTCGCCACGAAAATTACGAGCAGCTTGAGCTGTATTGCTACCGCGTCGCGTCCGTCGTCGGCTTGTTAAGCATTGAAATCTTCGGCTACAAAAACGCCGCCTGTCGCGACTACGCCATCCACCTCGGCAAGGCGCTTCAACTCACGAACATTCTTCGCGATGTCCGAACCGACGCGGAACGCGGTCGGATTTATCTGCCGCTTTCCGAATTGAAAAAGTTCAATGTGACCGAGGTGGAAATTCTCCGGCACGAATACTCCGAACGTTTTCACGCCCTGGCCGCCAGCGTGGCCGCGCGGGCGAAACATTTTTACCAGCTTGCCCAGCAGACGCTGCCCGCCGAAGACCGCCGCTCGATGATTGCCGCCGAGCTGATGGGCTCGGTTTATTGGCGGCTGCTGCAAAAACTGGAGCGCCGCGAGTTCAATGTGCTTGGCCCCAAACTCACGCGCTTGAACAAGGCGCAAAAAATCCTGCTCATCCTCCGCACCTGGCTCCGGCTCGCGGCTGGCGTCATGTCGCCCAATTATGGAACGCCCTGAGCGCCGTCTGATTGTCAACGCGGATGACTTCGGACGTTCCCGCTCCATCAACGAAGCCGTCATCCGCGCGCATCGCGAAGGCATCCTGACCACCGCGAGCCTGATGGTGAACGAGCCGTCCTGCGCCGAAGCCGTCGTGCTTGCGAAAGAAAATCCCAAGCTGGGTGTTGGACTCCATCTGACTTTGTTGATGGGCCATTCCGTGCTGGCACCGGAAAAAATTCCCGGCCTCGTCAACGCGCAACGCGAATTCAGCAACAATCCCGTCGGCGTCGGTTTCCGCTATTTCATCAAGGGAAGTTTGCGCGAACAATTGCGCGCCGAGATTCACGCGCAGTTCAAAGCCTTTCGCGCCACCGGCCTGACACTGGATCATGTGAATGGCCACCTGCACATGCATCTGCATCCGGTGGTGTTTCGCATCCTGATGGAAGACGCCGAGGCTTTGGGCATCCGTCATCTGCGGTTGACGCGCGATTGCTTCGACCGCAGCCGGCGCATGGCCAGCGGCCGCTGGTTTTACCGCGTCTCGCACGCCCTGATTTACGACTGCCTGTCCGCCCGCGCCAGTGAACCGCTGCGGCAACGCGGCATCAAGCACGCGCAAATCACGTTTGGGTTGTTGCAAGACTCGCAGATGGACGAGGAATATATTTTGAAGCTGCTGCCAGAATTGCCGCCGGGTGATTCGGAGTTGTACGCTCACCCGTCAATGGATCGGTTCAAACACGAGTTCGACGCCCTCATCAGCCCGCGCGTGAAAGGAGAAATCACCCGGCGCGGCATCAAACCGATTCGCTACCAGGATTTGTAGGTGAACTGACGCAGATAGCCGGCAACACTTTCCTTGGTGCAGAATCTGGCCGACGCAGCATCTTGGACTGCGCTGGCAAAGCGGCAGCGGCGACGGCGCTTTCTCAGGGGGTGCTGCATCCAGAATCTTGCTACACCCTCCCCAAAGCGGTGTCGCGCTTCGCTTGCCACCGCAGTCCAAAAAGCGTCCGGTAGATTCGGCCCCAGCAATTTACAGACGTCCCGGTTTCCATTCATTCAAACTTTTCTCATCTTGCTCCGGCGCGGCGCTGAGGTGCAGCAGTTCCATCGCTTCGCCGATGAGATAAAGCGAACCGGCGATGACCACGAACGATTCCCGGGCCACTCGTTCCAAGGCCTCTGATAGCGAAGCGCAGCTGGTCACGTCCGCCGTCGGATTGGCCTTTCGGCAAAATTCCGCCAGCTCGGCAGGCGCGGCGGTGCGCTCGCTTTTTACGGGCACGAGCAGGATGCGGGTGGACAGTGGCGCGAGAATGTCGCACATCGCGCGGCAATTTTTGTCACTGAGAATTCCGAGGATCAGCGCGGCCGGAGCGCCGGTCTCCGACCCGGCGTGTTTCGTTGAACCGGCTGGACGAGCCGGGTCGGAGACCGGCGCTCCAGTTCGCAAGGCGCTGCGCAACATTTCCGCACCATCGGGATTGTGCGCGCCATCCAGCAGGATTTTTTGACCGGATGGGCGGATGACCAGTTGCATTCGCCCCGGCCAATTCACGTTTGCCAGACCCTCACGGATTGATTTTTTGCCGACGGGGATTTTGCTTTGCAACACTTCAACCGTGGCAAGCGCGAGCGCGGCGTTTAGTTGTTGATGTTCGCCGGGCAGGGGGAGAGAAGCGTGAAACGTGAAACGTGAAACGTGATCTGAGGTGACGAGCGTCAGCGGTGAATGTTGTTCGTGGGCGACGGCTTGGATGACTTGCAGCGGCCCGCCTTTTTCTTCGGTGGTCACCACCGGCACGCCGGGCTTGATGATGCCGGCCTTTTCTGCCGCGATTTTTTCCAACGTGTCTCCGAGCCACTGCTGATGATCCAAGCCGATGTTCGTGATCACGCTCGTCAACGGCGTGACGATGTTGGTCGCGTCGAGCCGTCCGCCCAGGCCGGTTTCCCAAATCACCAGATCGCAACTCTGCTCCGCGAAATAGCGCAACGCCATGATCGTGGTGAACTCGAACAAGGTGGCCGAACCTCGCCCGCGCAATTCATCCACCAATCGCACGACATCCGCCTGGCTGATTAATTCACGGTTCACCTGAATGCGTTCGCGAAACGAAACCAGATGTGGTGAGGTGAACAGCCCCACGCGCAATCTCGCCGCGCGATAAATGCTTTCCAGCATTGCGCACGTCGAGCCTTTTCCGTTGGTGCCGGCGACGTGGATGAAGCGGAGTTTGTGCTGTGGATTGCCAACGCTGGCGGCGAGTTGGCGGGCGGTTTCCAAACCGAACCGCGCGCCGAACACCTGGAGGCCGTTGAGAAATTCGACGGCACGGCGGTAGGCTGCGTGGCTGGCGGACTTGGATTCAGCGGCGGAAGTCATTTTGTTTCAGGCTGACGTTTTACTATCACTGACGAACGTCCGAACGGAAGATGCCGATAAGCCTTTCGTCCAGGGAAACAATG
>JANYDP010000131.1 GCA_025363535.1 Verrucomicrobiota bacterium
GGGGAAATACGGCGCGGCGCGGAACATTTTCTGGACGACGCCAAAGGATTCTTTGGGTGAGCGTTCTTTGGTGACGAGGCCCATTTTCCAATCCTCAACAAATCGGCCGTCGCGATACCAGTCGTCGGTGTAGCTGAAGACCACCGCGCCGGCCAGTCCGCTGCGAAAGGTGTTTTCAATCTGCCACGCGAGCAGTTCGCATTTGTGTGGCTCACCTTCGCGCAACGAGTCCACGCCAAATTCGCCCAGCAGGAGCGGCTTGGAATCCGCCAGCATTTGCAGGCGGGCGAGATAATTTTTGAAAGGGGTTTCCTGGTGGAGATAAACGTTGAAGCAGACGAAATCCAGGCTGCGCGGCTGGAGGAATTCCGTGGGCGGAAAATTGGAATAGGTGCACAGGCAGTTTGGGTCAACGTCCTTGGCGACGGCGACCAGTTCATCAATGAAATCGGCGACGGCCGCCGCGCCCTGCCAGCGCACAAGGTCGGGCGGGATTTCGTTCGCCACGCTGTAGGCGAAAATCGCCGGATGCTGCGCGCAGGCGGCGACGGCGCGGCGGACGGCGTCCCGCGCATCTTCGCGACGCGATTCGGAGTCGAGACCGAGGTGCTTGTTCCAGGGAATGTCCACGAACACCCGGAGATCGCGCGTGAGGGCGAGGTCGAAGAACCAGCGCGGCGGGACGTGATAGACGCGGACGATGTTCGCGCCCAGTTCGCGAATGTGGTTGAGATCCAGCGCGGTCAGTTCCGGCACGGCGAAGGGCAGGCCCTGCGCGTTGGGCTTGAACGGCCCGTAAGCGATGCCTTTGACGAAAAACTTTTTCTGTCCCAGCCGGAAAAATTTTCCATCCACGATGACGCGTGGCCGGGATGAGTCCGCGACTGCCATGCACGTTAGACGGTGTTGAAGTTGACTTTAATCATTCGCGCCGAAGCTTACGGGGATTCTTCAACGGCGGCAACTTTGGCGGTGACGGCCTGGGCGTCCACGACCAGCGCGGAGAATTGCCACCGGCTGTGCGGTTCAAGGGCGGCCTGATAGTCATTTGCGCCGCCGATTTTTTGGTCCACGACGTTGAACAAATCCAGTTTTATTTGCACCCCAAAGCGGCGGCGGTCGGTCTCGTTGATGAGCGTGCCGGTGGCGTGAATGATGGTGCTGCCGGGGGTTTTCTCCAAGGCGATGGGGGAAATCTTCCAGCCGGCCTGGGCCAGCGGGTCTTTGGCGCGAGCCTCGGCGTCGGCGGCTCGCTGGGCGGCGAGTTGAGCGGCGGCTTCAGCTTCCTGACGGAGCCGGGCGGTCTGGGCGGCGTGCTGGGTTGACCAGATTACGAGAGCCACGATCAGAGCAATGACGAAGCTGACAAAGATTATTCTTTTCGCGGTCCCGGAAGATTTCGGCGGTTGAGCGAGGCCGGGAAGTTCAGTGGACTGGCCGCAATGCGGACACTCAATGACCTGTCCAGCGGCTTCGACAGGACATTCCAGATGGCCGTGGCAGTGTTGACATTCGCATTTGAAGTGGCTGGCGTCGGTCATGATGTTGTAATACTTCTGAAACCTTAATCGTCGTGGCCACGTCAAAGAAAGTGTATTTTGCCACGCTTATGAACAACGAAGAACATTCCGCCAAACTGGAAGATCATTTTCTGACACGCCGTCAGTTTCTCAACCGCGCCGGAATGGGTTTTGGCGCGCTGAGTCTCGCGGCACTTTTTGGCGAAGGTCTCTTGTTCAACGAAGCCCGGGCCGCCGACGAAATCACGCCGTCGCTATTGCCGCGCGCCCCACATTTTCCGGCGAAGGCCAAGCACGTCGTCCACATTTTCGCCCAAGGCGCGCCGTCGCATGTGGACACTTGGGATCCCAAGCCCGCGCTGGAAAAATATGACGGCAAGGCCATTCCCGGTTCGGACGGCGTGGCGATGGCGTCGCCGTTCAAGTTTGAAAAAAAGGGCAGGGCGGGCATCGAGGTCAGCGAAGTTTTCCCCAAGCTCGGCGAGATGGTGGATGACCTTTGCATCGTGCGGTCATGTTACACCGATATTCCAGCGCACGAAGTCGCCACGGTTTTCATGAACACCGGCAACACGCGGCAGGCGCGGCCCAGCCTGGGTTCGTGGGTGCTTTACGGTCTGGGTACGGAAAATCAAAACATGCCGGGCTATGTTTCATTGCGACCCGGTGGTCCGCCGCCTGGTGGCAGCGCAAACTGGCAGTCTTCATTTCTGCCCGGCGTTTATCAGGGCGTGAGCATTAACACCAAAATCACCGCCGTGGATCAGATGATTGAGAACATCCGCAACCCGTATATCCCGTTGAAGGAGCAGCGTCGCCAATTGGATCTCGTGCATCAGCTCAATGAACTGCACGCGCAAAATCTCCAGAAGGATTCGCATCTCGAAGCGCGGCTGCAATCGTACGAGATGGCGTTCAAGATGCAGACCGAGGCGACGGATGCGTTCGACATTTCCAAGGAACCGGCGGCAGTGCGCAATGCTTACGGCCGCAGCTCGCAAGGAAACCAGTTGCTCATCGCGCGGCGATTGATTGAGCGCGGCGTGCGCTTCGTGCAGGTCTGGGCGGGCGGCTGGGATCATCATCAGGACATTGAGGATCGGCTGCCGGAACGCGCGAAGGAAATTGATCAACCCCTGGCCGCGTTCCTTGCGGACTTGAAGCAGCGCGGGCTGTTCAACGACACGCTGGTCATCTGGGGCGGTGAGTTCGGACGCAAGCCGGTGAAGGACCGCAACGGCAATGACAATCCCGGCCGCGACCACAACGCGAAAGCCTTCACGACTCTGTTTGCCGGCGGCGGTGTGAAAGGTGGAACGGTGTATGGCGCGACCGATGAATTTGGCGCGGCGGCGGTGAAGGACAAAGTTCACATCCACGATTTGCACGCGACCGTGCTGGCGCTGCTAGGCTTCGACCACACGAAGCTGACGTATCGTTACAACGGACGGGATTTTCGGCTGACGGATGTGGCGGGCAATGTGGTCAAAGGAATCATCGCGTGAAACGGGAAATGAACATTCAACATTCAACATTCGACTCCCAACATTCAATGCGGAGGCGTCGTGTGCGACGTTCGGTGGTGAATGTTGAATGTTGGGCGTTGCATGTTTTTTTCCTTTTTGTATTTGCATTCGTCGTCACCGCCGCCGATCTCACTCCCGCGCAAACCCAGTTCTTCGAGGCCAAAATCCGTCCGGTGTTGGCGGACAATTGCTACAAATGTCACAGCGCAAAGTCGGAGAAAGTCAAAGGCGGCCTGTGGCTCGACACGCGCGAAGGTTCTTTGAAAGGCGGCGAGACCGGGCCGGCGGTCGTGCCGGGCGACCTTGAAAAAAGCCTGCTGATCAAGGCCGTGCGCTATACCGATCCCGATTTGCAGATGCCGCCCAAGGACAAGAAACTTTCTGACACGCAGATCGCCGACCTCGAAACCTGGGTGAAGATGGGCGCGCCTGATCCGCGCATCGCCACCACGGCGCAAAAGAATTTCAAGGACGCCGCCAAGGATCACTGGGCCTGGCAGCCGCTCGCCAAACCCGCC
>JANYDP010000133.1 GCA_025363535.1 Verrucomicrobiota bacterium
TGCAACAGATGATGGATGATATTCATGGATTTGTTTCGGTGGTTTGGTTTGATTTCAGTGGCGGCACAATGCGGCAATCAGCCGCCTGACGGCAAACAAAAAATTGCAGCGGTTCTCGTGATCCAGCGCTGAACTTCGCAACCACGGCCAGGGAAGTGAACAACACACCCGAGGGGTAAGGATTTCAAGCCCGAAAAATCAATTGCAAACCTGCCGGGCGCGTGTATTTTAGCGGCAGGACAATTTTCCCTGTGAACAGATGAAAGCGAGCCGTGCCTTTACCCTGATTGAGCTGCTGGTGGTCATTGCCATCATTGCCATCCTGGCCGCGCTGCTGTTGCCCGCGCTGTCCACGGCCAGGGAAAAGGCGCGGGCGGTTTACTGTCTCAACAACCTGAAGCAATGGGGCCTGGCCACCCATATTTTTGTCGCCGACAACGATGACTGGCTGCCGGCGGAGGGCTTCGCGAATCCGTCCACCTATAGCCAGTTCACAAACGGCTGGTATTATTCCCTGCCCGAAGTGCTGGGCCTGCCGGTCTATTTCGACCAACCCTGGCGCACCAACGCGGACGTCGAACCGCCGCGCTCCGTCTGGATTTGCCCCAGCAATCCGCGCCGCAGCAGCGGCGTCAACTTGTTCCACTACTGTCTCAACGAAGAACATGACGGCACCGGCACCACCGATCTCAAGCAGGTCAAGCTGACCCAACTGCAGCGGCCCGGTTCGCTCGTGTGGCTGTTTGATTCCAAAAACATTCCCGGCCTCGGCGCGGCCAGTTTCGTGCACACCAACCTTCACGGTGCCGGAGCGCAGTTTGATTTTCTGGACGGCCACGCGCAGCACTTCAACCGCAGCGCCTACCGCGATCCCGTCACCGGCAATGTCATCACCAACAACCCGTCGCTGCTCTGGTGCGGCATTTGCAACTGAGGAATGCCGCGCGTGGGAACCGGGTTTTTGCCTTTTGCTTTTGTGGGATTTTTTCTAAGGTGCCGCCATGCCATCATTCGACATCGTCTCGCAGGTCAACTCCATGGAAGTGGAAAACGCCGTGAACCAGGCCAAAAAGGAACTGGCCAACCGTTTCGACTTCAAAAACACCAAATGGGAAATCACGCTTGAAAAAGTGGAGATCAAGCTCTCCGCGCCCGACCAGTTTAAGATCAGCACGCTCAACGAAATCGTCATCGGCAAGCTCGCCAAACGCGGCATCAGCTTGAAATGCGTCGAGCAGTGTGACCCCGACATCTCGCCGCTCGGCCACGCGCGCCAGAGCATCAAGATCAAGCAGGGCATTGAAACCAAGGTCGCCAAAGAGATCACCACCTTCATCCGCGACAGCAAGTTCAAGGTGACCACGCAGATTCAAGGCGAGGAAGTGCGTATCAACGGCAAGAGCCGGGATGATTTACAGGATGTGATCGCCGCCGTGCGCGCGAAGGATTTTTCCGTGCCGGTGCAGTTTGTGAATTTCAGGGATTAACCCCGCCTTGGGGAATCCAAGCTTGGCAGCGACGCTGGCGTTTCCTAAGTTGCCGGGGTGATTGCTTTCCTGCGATTTGTCGGGCTGATGAACGCCGCCCTCTGGCTGGGGGCGGTGGCTTTTCATTCCGTCATCGTCGGCCCGGCCTGCGCGTCACCCGAGATGGAGCAATTGCTCGGCGCAAAAAATTTCCCGTTTTTCTCCGGTGCGTTCGCCGACGTGGTCACGAGCCGTTACTTTCTGTTCCTCGGTTTCACGGGCGGCATCGCCCTGCTGCATCTGCTGGCGGAATGGGTTTACATGGGACGGCCCACCCGGAAAATTTCCCTGGCTTTGCTCGCGGGATTATGCGGCTTGGTCCTGCTCGGCGGCGGCGGGTTGGAGCCACATTTGAAACAGCTTCACGCCCGCCATTATGCTCCCAACACGCCACCGGCTGAACGCGAAGCGGCCGCCCGATCCTTCCGGCTTGGCCAGGCTGGCCTGCTCGCGCTCAACCTCGCCATGATCGGAGGACTGGTGGTGTATGTCTGGCGCGTCGCCAATCCGACGGACGCCCCAAGGTTCATCAGCTCGGTGAAATTCCGGGGTTGACAAACCCCCGGACCAGACGAATTTTACTACCAATGTCTGAGCGCCGCCGAGGCGTTAAAAATCTGGGAACGCTATGATCTCAAATGAAAGACCATCACCTTACGGGAACCGGCCCGCTTACGGTTTCAACAAGCCGCCGGTGAACGAGGACACGATCAAGTCGGACAGCCTACAGATCGAGCGAAAATCTTTCGTGTTCACCCTTAAGGAAAACCCTCGCGGCCGGTTTTTGCGAATCACCGAGGATGTTGGCGGTCGGCGCGACAGCATCATTATTCCCGCGCCCGGCCTGGAGGATTTCAAGAAACTCCTCGAAGCAATGGTGAAACTTTCAGCCGACACTCCACCCAAAAACGGCTAGCTCCACTTCCGCTTCAGAAAGTTTTTCATTCCCGCCGGTGGCAGGATCAATTCGTTTTCACGTTGGCCCTTTTGGGCGGCTTGGCGGTCTTCATCGCTTTTGCTGGCTTGGCCGGGTTCACCTTGGGCGCATCGCCCCACAGTGTTTCCAGATCGTAACGCGCCCGCACATCCTTCCGCATGACGTGGACAATCACGTCAAAAAAATCCAGCACCACCCACGCCGTCCCCAATGTCCCGTCCACACAACGCGGCCGCAGATCATGGTCGTCTCGCAACCGGTCCGTGATCTCGTTCATGATCGCGCGCAGGTGCGGTTCGCTTGAGCCGGTGACAATGACGAAGTAATCCGCCACCGTGGACACCGCGCGCACGTCGAGCACCACGCTGTCTTCCGCTTTGCGGTTGTCCGCATATTCGCGGCAGAGGAGGGCCAGTTTTTTTGAGTCCATCGAAGGCTATCTTGCGCGGATATTCCCTAAAGATAAAGCGGATTGTTCCGCAGCGCCTCGGCGACCATCAGCGGCACCAAGTGATCCACCGGCAAACCCGCTTTGATCCGCGCGCGAATCTGCGACGACGAAACACCCAATCGAAACCCAGTCAGCCACCGCCCTCGGAACGGCGCGGGAAAGCAAACCTCCGCCTGCCCCGGGCGGGGAATCACCACGAACTCCGCCAAGCGCGCCAACTCACTGGCCTCCCGCCAGAGCGGGAGCTTCGCCACATTGTCCGCGCCGATCAGATAAAAAACCTCCGCGCCGGGAAATTTCCGGGAGTAGTCGCGCACCGTATCCACCGTGTAAGAAACACCGCCGCGCTCGATTTCCTGCGCGTCCACCTCGCACCACGTCTGGCCCGCCAGCGCCAACCGCAACAGGCGCAACCGTTCGCGCCCCGCAGCCGCATGGTTCTCCGGCTTGAACGGCGATTGCGCCGCCGGAATAAAGAACAGCCGTTCCAGGTCCAGTTCTTCCCGCGCCGCCTGGGCCACAAGCAAATGGCCCAGATGCACCGGATCAAACGAACCACCGAACAAACCAATTTTTATTTTTGAATTCACCGTTAATTTGGATTTCAACAGCACCGGCGGACACCTTTGAACCGTTGCTCCGTGGTTTCAACGTAAATCTTTTCCGGCGATTTTTCGGCGTGGGCCAGGTTGCACTCACACGCCTGCTTTTGCGCCCGGTCCAGATGCGCCTCGCCGGAAAGCTCCTTCACCAACGCCAGCCCCAGCGCGAGCAGGCTCAAAAAATTCAGCGGCTTCGCTTCGGCGACGGCGTAATCCGGCAGCCACACCGGCAGCGTCTCGCACAACTCGGCGACCTTCTTCCGCGCCAGCAACAAAATCCATTCGCGCAAACTAAGCAGGACAATCGTCGTCA
>JANYDP010000184.1 GCA_025363535.1 Verrucomicrobiota bacterium
GGCGGGTTCCACTCCCGCCGCTTCCGGCGCAATGGTGCGCTTGGCGTCGTCGAACAAGATGTCCGCCGTCATTTCCGAAATGGTTTTCACCACGCCCAGGCCGTATTGCGGGTGGCGGACTTTCATGCCGATGTGCAACGCTTCGATTTTCATGGCGTTAATTTAGCCACAGATGAAACACAGATGAAACACGGATTTTTCAAAACTAAAACGAACCACGAACCACGCGAACGAAATTTCTAAAATCCTTTTCGCGCATTTCGCGGTTGAACAATCTGGCTGACAACACGGCGAAACGCGGTAGGCTCGTTGCTGTTGAGAAACAAAAAGAAACCTATCAAATTCCGGATTAATGAATTCTACGATGGCGGTGTAATCCGTCTGGATTTAAATCTGCCTGTTCCGGCTAAACGCGTTGGGTATAAAAAGGAGAACGGCATTTTGATTGCGAATGTGCCTTCGGGATTTATTGATTTTGAGAATGAAGTGAAGGAATTTTTCCGGGAAGCACATGACGGATGGCCAATGAAAGGGAGATTGCTAATGGGAATTAGCATTAGGCTGCCCAAATCTCGCTACAAAACAACCGATGTTGACAATATGGCGAAGACAATAATTGATGCGTTACGTGGCATTGCATACGATGACGACAAGCAAATAGATTCATTATTCGTTTCCAAGTCAGAGTCTCAGAATTGCCAAGTCTTGGTCGCACTCAAATCTTTGGGGCAAGAGTCAAGATCGTGGTTTATTGAACCAATGTTAATTCCAATACCTGAAAGTAAGAAGACATTGGCTGAAACTTTGCCTGATTAAAAACGATCTCAATGCGTGTATCAATTTCAAAGGCACAACAGCTAAAAATCTTTATTCGAGATTCATGGCATTGCCGTTATTGCCTACAGCCGGTGTTTTTTTCTCCAGCGCTAAAAATTTTAGAGAATTTATCACCAGGTCATTCCTATTACCATCGTAACGGTCTAAGTGGGAAAATGCTGCCACTTTTCCAATGGTCTTGGGCTTCAGTAGATCATATTAAAGCGGTTACTCTTGGAGGGGACAACACGGATGTAAACCTTGTTACTGCTTGTTGGAGATGCAATTTGGACAAATCGAATTCAGAAATCAAAGAGGAGCAAATTAAAGACATCACCGCTGAAATTAAGAACCTAAATTGGGATGGGCTGTGCAGTTTGTATCCAAGATGCTCCAAGCAAGAGGACAATTGGTCTCAGTTGATACGCAATCATTATAAAATTTAGTATTTTTCCGAGAAGTAAAAATCTTTCCATGTCCGCCAAATTTTCCAACCGATTTGAATTTGAGCGCGCGCTTTGGCGGCAGAATGTTTATTTGATCGCCGGTGTGGACGAGGCCGGGCGCGGGCCGCTGGCCGGGCCGGTCGTCGCGGCGGCGGTGATTTTCCCGTCCGCTTGGAACGAATCCGGCATAGACGAACGTCTGCGTGATTTGAACGACTCCAAGCAACTCACCGAGGCGCAACGCGAAAACTTTTTTGCCATCCTCAATGCGCATCCCGAAATCCGTTGCGCCATCGCCGTGGTGGACGCGGAGACGATTGATCGCATCAACATTTTGCAGGCGACGCATCGCGCGATGAACGAGGCGCTCGCACAGTTGTCGCCGCCGCCCCAGCACGTCCTTGTGGATGGCCGGCCTGTCAAGACGATGCGCTTTCCGCAGACCGCGCTGGTGAAAGGCGACGCGAAAAGTTATTCCATCGCCGCCGCGAGCGTGCTGGCCAAGGTCACGCGCGACCGGATGATGCTGGAATTTCACGAGCAGTTTCCTCAGTACGGTTTTGCCGAGCACAAAGGCTACGGCACGCCGCAGCATCTGACGGCGATTGCAAAATTCGGAGCGTGCCCGATTCATCGCCGCAGCTTCGCGCCAATCCGAATAAAGGAGCGGGAACTTTTTTGAGAGCAGACAGCTCTGCCAAACCGGGTTGGCGGCTTTCGGCAGAAAGCCGGATTACAAAGGCGGTGCTCTGCCAAGACGCCGCTACGATGAATGGAACATTTCCCTGCGGCGCACTCCAACCTCGCCAAGACTTAGGCATCTTCATAGCTTGACGGCGTGAGCATTGTTACCAAGACCGGCGACACGGGCGTGACGGGTTTGATGTTTGGCCGCCGGGTTTCAAAATCGAGTCCGCGCGTGGAAGCGTGCGGCACGGTGGATGAGTTGAACGCCGCTATCGGCCTTGCCCGCGCGACATCCAAGCGGAAATTTCTGCGCGAAAATCTTTTTCTCATCCAAAAAGAACTGGTGATTCTGATGGGCGAAATCGGCGTCGCCAAGCAGGATTTACCGCGTTACCTCGAGGGCGGTTACTCGCTCGTCACGCCCGCCATGACGGCAAAGCTGGATGCGCTCGTCGAACAACTCGAAGCGCAAAACATTTCCTTCCAGGGTTGGGCGACGCCGGGCGCGAATGTGAATTCAGCGGTGTTGGATGTGGCGCGCACGGTGTGTCGCCGGGCGGAACGGCGCATCTGCGCCTTGCAAGCCACGAGCGAATTGCACAATCCGGAAATCATCGTTTATCTAAATCGTCTCGCCGATCTGCTCTGGCTGATGGCGCGTTGGACGGAGCAGCCGGCCGGCAAACGCAAACGCGGGAAATGATTTTCAGTGAGCGCGGTTCACGCCGGCCGCTTTTTGAAAACGAGAAAAACTTCTTCCCCGATCCGCTTCCGCGACCGCACTTCAAAGCCAGCGGCTTCGGACAGTTTCTGAAAACCCACGCCGTCGGCGATTGTCGGAGAATTGCGCCCGCCGAAAATTTTTGGGCAGACCGTCAGGTGCAGTTCGTCCACCAAACCCGCGCGAAACATGGCGTCATTCAACTCGCCGCCGCCTTCGCAGAGCAGCCGTTGCACGCCCCATTTTTTTTCGAGCCAGCGTAGGGCTTGCAGGAAATTAATTTCCTTTGCGCCGCAGATTTTAACTTCGGTGGCGAGGGCGCGGAGTTTTTTCAACCGGCTTTCAATGGCGCGCTGCGTTGTGAGAATGAGGATCGGCGAAAAGCCATGCCGGAAAATTTCTGCGGTGGGGTTCACCGTGCCGCTGCGGCTGACGATGATTCGCAAATTAAATTCGGCCAGGCCGCGTTGGATTCGCCGTCGCCGATACTTCGCCGCGCCGGGGCCGAGGTTCACTTTGGCCGAGTCCACGGTGCGCGCACCGGACATGACGGCGTCCGCCGTGGTTCGTAGTTCCAGCAAGTGTTCGTGATCGCGCTGGCTGCCGAAGGTGGCGACGGCGCGGTTCGCCGTGGCGATTTTTCCATCGGCGGTCATGGCCATGTTGATGAGGACAAAGGGGCGGGAAGCGTGAGGTGTGCGGCGTGAAACGTGCGCGTGGCGCGCTGACTTTGGACTTTGGACTTTGGACTTTGGACTCCTTCGATTCATAAAATAAGCATCGCGTCGCCGTAGCTGAAAAAGCGGTAGCGCTCGCGGACGGCTTCGGCGTAGGCGGACAAAATCATTTCGCGGCCGCGCGTTTCGCCGGGCGCTGCAAAGGCGCTGACGAGCATCAGCAGGGTAGAGCAGGGGAGGTGAAAGTTCGTGAGCAGGGCGTCCACGATTTTGAAAGCGCGCGGCGGATAAATAAAAATCCGCGTGCGGCCAGTGCCGGGGAGCAGCGGGCCGGGGGCTTGTGCGGCGGCGCTTTCGAGGACGCGGACGGTGGTGGTGCCGACCGCGATAACACGGCGGTTTTCGCGCTTCGCCGCATTTACGATGCGGGCGGTTTCCTCGCTCAACTCAAAGCGTTCCTCGTGCATTTGGTGCGCAGAAAGAGTTTCGGCTTTGACGGGCGCGAACGTTCCGAGGCCGACGTGCAACGTGACGAAACAAACCTGAATGCCGCGTGCGCGGATTTCGGCGAGCAAAGTTTTCGTGAAGTGCAAACCGGCCGTGGGCGCGGCGACGGAGCCGGCGGGTTGCGCGAAAACGGTCTGGTAGCGTTCGCGATCTTCCGGCTCGCGTGCGGAATTTTCGCGGGTGATGTAAGGCGGCAGGGGGATTTCTCCGAGCGAGTTCAACTGGTCGGAAATATTTTCGGTGCCGGAAAACTGCAGGCGGCGATGGCCTTCGTCGTTCGTGTCTAGCACGGTGGCGTGGCTGGCGGTGGGTTCGCCGGCGCGGTCGGTTAAAATAATTTTGGTGCCGGCGCGGGCGCGCTTGCCCGGGCGGAGCATGGCCCACCAGTCGTTGCGGGAATTTTCTTCGACCAGCAGCATTTCAAATTTTCCGCCGGTGGCGGCGTTGCGGCCGCGCAGCCGGGCGGGGATGACGCGTGAGTTGTTCAACACGAGAACATCGCCCGCGCGAAAAAAATCCGGGAGGTCGCGGAATTTTTTGTGCGCGACTTTTCCCGAAGCACGCGGCAACACGAGCAACCGGGATTCATCGCGACGAGCGGCCGGCACCTGAGCGATCCGCTCGGGTGGCAGTTCAAAGTTAAAATCCGCTGTTTGCATGTCGTGGTCAGCGTAACAGTGGAGGAAGGGGTTCTTCAAAGCCGGAGTTTGGGCAGTGGTGATTGGTTCTAACCGGGACGATTCTGTCGAACCACGAAATACGCGAAAGGGAAAACCTGACGGACAGGGGTTTCCGCTTTCACTGGGAGAAAACACGCGGAATAATTTGAGAGCCGATGGGATGTAATTGCGCAGGTGCTTCTCCACCGTTTTGCGTGTGTTTTGTGTGTTTCGTGGTTAATTTTTCGGCAGGGTTCCCGGCGAAAATTCACCTTGATCGAGTTGGGTTTCCCCCAGTTCTTCACCGCGCTGGAATAATTGTGAATAACATTTTGATAAATCTGCTTCTTCGGTGTTGACGGTAACTGGGGTAATATGTGACATTCTGTGGCGTTGAGGGGTAAATAGGGGTAAAAGTAGTTCGGAAGTTAACGCTGTGAATAAGTTTGGCCGCTGAAATGGAACCGCAGAAGAACATGGAAACGACGATTTACAACTCGTCCTACCGCCACGGGGTGGATGGGGCGCGTCGTTTGCAGATTCCTTCCAAGTGGCGGCCGGCGGAAGCGGGTGTGGAGTTCACCTTGATCCTGTGGCTGAAGTCGAAAGAGGGTCCGTGCCTCCGCGTGTTGCCGCCGCAGGAGATGGCGGAGCTGATGCGGGACATTGACGCAATGGCCAACAGCGATCCGAACAAGGGGGTGTTGAAACGATTTATCGGGAGTGAGTCCATCCAGGTGGCACTCGATAAGGGGGGAAGAATTTGTCTGCCCGAAGCGATGGCGGCGGCGGCCGGAATCAAGGCCGACGAGGATGCCATGCTGGTGGGTTTGTTGGACCGGTTCGAGATCTGGAATCCGGACCGTTATGAAAAAGTGCGCGCGACCGACGCCGTGATGGCGACGGAGGCGTTCAAAATGATGGAGTAATCAACATGAGCCTGATGCAATTACTGACCAACGGAAAAACTTTGGTGGATTTGAAAAATTCCACGAGCCGCTACCAGATGCCCGGCAAGCTGCACCTGCCGAAATTTGGCTCCGCGAAAAACCCTTTCAGGTCGCCGATGAAAAATCAACCGGCGCAGGGAGAATTAAAAACTTCCACCCAGCCGAAAGTGCAGGCCGCGCGAATTCCTGCGGCGAACCTGAAGGAAACCCAGCGCCTGCCCGAGCTGTCCGCGAAAATGAAGGAGACCAAACGGCTGCCGTTTGTGGCCGCGCGCCATAGCACGCCAGCGAAGCCCCAAACGAAGTGGTGGGAGACATTTCTGGATTCCGCCGGCGTGGTGTTGGAGAAGCTGAGTCCGGCCAAGTGGTTTGGCGGCTCCAAACCCGCTGTGAAACCAGCGGTTCCGCGCTTCGACAAACCTGTGGTGCAAGGCGAGCTGTCGTTGCAGAACATCAAGGTTGTGCGCAACGATTTGACTGACGCGGATGTGGAAGTGATTCCGGCGCGGACGTTCAGCCAGGAGACAAATTTCAAGCCGGCGTTGCGGACACAGACGCGGAACGAACTGGCCGTCATCCAAGGCTCGGCGGTCTGAGGGAGAACAAATGCGTGCCACCGTCCTTCGCCCATCAACCCGTCCTGCTGGCGGAAGTGCTGGCCGCGCTGAGACCGAAACCGGGCGGGCGGTACGCCGACGGGACGCTCGGTGGGGCTGGACACGCGGCCGCGATGCTGGCGGCGAGTTCGCCGACTGGATGGTTGTCTGGATGCGATCGCGATGGCGTCGCGGTTGAGGCGGCGGGCGCGCGCCTGGTGGAATTTGCGGGGCGATTTGAGATTCGGCGCGGGAATTTTTCAGGGTTGTCCGAATGGGTGCCGGCGGGAAGTTGCGACGGGGTATTGCTGGATTTGGGTGTGAGTTCGCCGCAGCTCGATGTGGCGGAGCGGGGCTTCAGTTTTCAAAATGACGGCCCGCTTGATATGCGGATGGATGCGCGGCAGGCGCTTTCGGCGGCGGAACTGGTGAATACGGCGGGGCCGGAAGAGCTGGCGAAGATTTTTTTTGAATACGGCGGCGAACGGGATTCGCGGCGGTTTGCGCGGGCAATGGTTCACGACCGGGAGTTGCGAAAGTTCACGACGACGCGGCAACTGGCGGAGCTGATCGAAAGAATTTCTCCGCGCCACAGAAAAAAGTCGCATCCGGCGACGAAGGTGTTTCAGGCGTTGCGGATTGCAGTGAATGACGAGATCGGCTCGCTGGAGCGCGGGTTGGTCGGGGCGCTGAATATTTTGAAGCCCGGCGGGCGGCTGGCAGTGATCACGTTTCATTCGCTGGAAGACCGGGTCGTTAAAAATTTCGGGCGCGAGCGGGCGCGCGATTATTCATTTGCGGGCGCAGTGGATATCCCGGAACTGCGGGTGCCGTGCCAGCCGGAGTTGGTTTTTGTGACGCGGAAAGCGGTGCTGCCAGGCGAGGTCGAACTGGCGAAAAACCCCCGCAGCCGCAGCGCGCAACTGCGGGTGATGGAAAAGATTTGAAACGTGATGCAAGAAAGTTTGAATGGCTAAGAATCGAAAAAATCAGTCGGCGGCGATCCGGTTTGGCCCGGTGATCTGGGTGATCCTGCTCTGCTCGTTGTTCGGCGGCGCGGGCGTGGGTTACGTCTGGCAGAAGGGGCGCATCGGCGAACTGGGCCGGCAGATTTCGCGTAATGAAAAGCGCGTGCTGGATTTGCAGGGGCAGAACGAAAAGTTGAAGCGGCAACTGGGACTGATGCGGTCGCCGCAGTTTTTGGAAATGCGCGTGAAAGAATTAAACCTCGGCCTGGTGCCGCCGTCGTCGGCGCAGTTCTGGCGATTAGGCGAACCCGCGCCGGTGCGTTTGGAGCAGCAGTACGCGCAGCAGGCTGGGCCGCAGGTGCGACGTTGAAGAATTTTTGCCGCCGCTCGTGACGCCGTCGGAGAGGAACCGATCGCCACGGGCGGCTGGCAAGTTAGTTTTGAGTTGGGCTGAATTGAGCGAACTATGAACCCCTTTTTACCACCGCCTGCGACGCCGTCGGAGAGGAACCGATCGCCGCGGGCGGCTGGTGTTTTATCCATGGCCAAACAATTGCAACACCGAAGACTTTGGCTGCTCGCCGGGCTGCTGGCGTGCGCGTTTGCGGGACTGGGTTATCACCTGGCCGATTTGCAGGTGTTGCGGCACGAGGAGCTCGCCAAGAAAGCGCAGCAGAACACGCAGCGGAAATTTTTCCTGGAACCACGGCGCGGGGATATCCTCGACGTGAAAGGCAACGTCCTCGCGACGAGCATTCCGGTGATGACAGTTTGCGCCGACCCGACGTTGCTGGGCGCGCGGCGGGGTGAAGTCGTGCATGTTTTGGCACCGCTGTTGAAATTGTCCGAGGCGGAACTGAATCAACGGCTGGCTCCCAAGGTGCGGCAGAATGAAAAGGGCGAATCGTTTACCAACCAATATGTGCGGATCCAACGCAAAGTCTCCGTGGAGACGTGGTCGGCGATCCAAGCCGCGATGACCAATTTGAATTTTGGCCTCGACGAAAAAAAACTCCCCCTCCGCGAGCGGTCGTTTTACGCGGTCCTGCGGCAGAAAGCCATCTTTGCGGAGAAGGATCAATTGCGGACTTACCCTGGCACGAACCTCGCGTCGCATGTTCTTGGTTTTGCCGTCAGCGAAGAGCGCGAGCTGGCGGACAAGGGAACTGCCGCCGAGATCGTCGGCAAGGACGGCGTGGAACTGTTTCTCAATTCCAAACTGAGCGGCGTGCGCGGCTGGCGGCGGACGGAGACGGACAACCGGGGTCGCGAGTTGGTCACGTTGCGCGAACAGGACGTGGATGCGCGGGACGGGCAGAACGTGGTGCTCACGATTGACGCCTATGTGCAGCACATCGTCGAGACGGCGCTGGCGGATGCGATGGAAAAACATTCGCCCATCAGCATCAGTTGCCTCGTGGCGCGGCCCCGCACCGGAGAGATTCTGGCGATGGCGACGTTGCCGGATTACAACCCGAACAATCCCGGCGCGGCTCCGGCGGACGCGCGGCGCAACCGGGTGATCGCTGATCAGGTGGAGCCCGGCTCAACTTTCAAAATCGTGGTGGTCTCCGGCGCGTTGAATGACGGTGTCGTGAATCTCAACGACAACTTTGATTGTGAGCACGGTCATTTTGCTTATGCCGGGCGGGTGTTGCACGACCATGAGCCTTCCGGCGTGCTGAGCGTCAAAGGCATCATCACACATTCATCCAACATCGGCGCGGCGAAGATCGGCATCAAGCTCGGGCAGGATCGGCTCTTTGAATACATTGCCAACTACGGCTTCGGCGCGCCCACCGGCCTGCCGTTGCCGGGGGAAATTGTCGGCACGGTTCACTCGCTCAAGAACTGGAGCAAGGTTTCGGTCGCGCAGATTCCCATGGGCCAGGGCATCGCTGTCACGCGGCTGCAAATGATGATGGCCATGTGCGCCATCGCCAATAACGGTAGGCTGATGCGTCCGATGCTCGTGGATCATCTGGAAGACGAGAACAGCAAGGTCGCGGCCCGCTACGAGCCGCAATTCGTCCGTCAAGTGGTCAGTGAAGCGGCGGCCAAGCAGATGGTCGAGGCGCTGAAAACCGTCGTTACGCGCGAAGGCACGGCGGAGAAAGCGGGGATGACGAATTACACCGTCGCCGGTAAAACCGGGACCGCGCAAAAAGTTGAGAACGGCCAGTACGCCCACGGCAAATACGTCGCGTCGTTCATCGGTTTTTTTCCGGCGGATAATCCCGAGCTGTGCATCTCCGTCGTGTTGGATGAGCCGAAGGAAGGATACTATGGCGGCAAGGTGGCCGCGCCGGTGTTCAAGCAGATCGCCGAACGCGCCGCGAGTTATCTGAACATCCAGCCGGATATTCAACCGGCCAAACCTGACTCGCTGGCCACCGCGACGGAAAACCGCCTGGCCCGCGATGGAGGGGCCAATCCGTGAATTCCAGTTTTTCAAAACCCCACCTGTTTGGAATGCTGGCGGGACTTTTCCTCGCTGCCGGGCTGGTTTTTTCCGCCATGCTCGGCACGACCGCGTGGGTGAAAATTAAAAATTCCCAGTTCATCACGGTCAAAGGTTCGGCGCGAAAAAACATCAAGTCCGACCTCGGCATCTGGAGCGGGAGCTTCACGACCGAAGCCGCCACGTTGCTGGAGGCGCAAAAAAAATTGAAGGAAGACCGGGTGCGTGTGCATGAATTTTTGACCAACGCCGGCATGACCAACCACGCGTTCACCCCCATCGTCATTGAGGAAAAGCGTGCCACGTTTCAAACGCTCGTGACCAACAGCGAGCCGGGTAACTGGAAGGTTACCGGCTCCGAGGAGCGCAACGTCGGCTACAAGCTGCGGCAGTCGGTCGAGGTGCGCTCGGAGGAGGTGGATCGCATCGTTCAGCTCGACAGCGACTCAACCGCGCTGGTGGAGCAGGGGGTTTTGTTCACGACGGATTCGCCGCGCTTCATTTACACCAAGGCGGGCGAGGCGAAGATCGAGATGCTCGGCGAGGCGACCAAGGATGCGCGCACTCGCGCCGAACAAATTGCGACGCAGGGTGGGCGCGGCATCGCGAACCTGCACGACGCCGACATGGGCATTTTCCAGATTACGCCGCTGAACAATTCCCAGACCAGCGGCGAAGGCATGAACGACACGACCTCGGTGGAAAAAACCATCATGGCGGTCGTCACCACGACTTTCACTTTGAACTGAATGGAAGCGCGCACCTTGAAATTTGTCGCGGACGCTGTGGGCGGGAAGCTCCTGCGCGGCGACGCGTCGGCTTTGGTGCGCCGCGTCTGCACGGATTCGCGGTCGGCGTTGGCGGGGGATTTGTTTGTGGCGATCAAGGGCGACCGGTTTGACGGGCACGATTTTCTCAATGAAGTCGCGGGGAAAGGCGTGGAGGCGATGGTCATGGCGCGGGATCGGCAGCCGAAACAACTGACGGACTGCGCGGCAATTGTCGTGGATGAACCACGCACGGCTTTGGGAAAACTCGCGGCGGCGTACCGCAAGCAGTTCACGCTGCCCGTCATCGCCGTCGGCGGCTCGAATGGCAAAACGACGACCAAAAATTTGCTCGCCTCCGTGTTGCGCGAGAAGTTTTCCACGCTGCACAGCGACGCGAGTTTCAACAACGACATTGGCGTGCCGATCACCTTGCTGCGCCTGGAAAAAAATCACGCCGCCGCCGTGCTGGAAGTGGGCACCAACCATCCCGGAGAACTCGCGCCGCTCGTGAATTTGATCCAGCCGAACTACGGCGTCATCACCAGCATCGGCCGCGAACATCTGGAATTTTTCGGCGACCTCGCGGGCGTGGCGCAAGAGGAAGGCGCGCTGGCGGAATTGCTGCCGGTAGAGGGAAAACTTTTTCTGAACGGCGACAGCGAGTGGATACCGATGATTGCCAAGCGCGCGCGGGCCGGCGTGGTGAAAGTGGGTTTTGGAAAAACCAACGACTGGCGCGCGAGTGAAGTTCGTTACGACAAGAGTGGGCTGGTCTTTCGCGTGGACGGGCCGCTGCCGGATTTTTGCGGGGAATACAAAGTGCGTCTGCTCGGACGGCATCAGGCGGCGAACGCGTTGTTTGCGATTGTGCTCGGCGCGGAACTGGGCTTGAACTCGGCGGAGATCCGTCGCGGCCTCGAAGCGTGCGAGCCGCCGAAGATGCGCGGCCAGCTTTGGGAATCCAACGGCGTGCAGGTGCTCGACGACTGCTACAATGCGAACGCCGACTCGATGCTCGCGGCCCTGCAAACATTGATGGATCTGCCATGCAAAGGCCGGCGGATCGCGGTGCTGGGCGACATGGCGGAACTCGGTGCGCACAGCGAAGCGGCGCATGAAGAGGTCGGGCGCGGTGCGGCGAAGCTGGGCGTCGGGCAGTTGATCGCCGTGGGAAAAATGGCGGCGGTCTTGGCACGCGGGGCGAAGGCGGCGGGTTTGAACCGCGTGCTGGAATTTCCCGACGTGGAGTCGGCGATGCTGGGGCTGAAAAATTTTGTGAAGGCCGGCGATCTGGTTTTGCTCAAGGCGTCGCGATCCACGCGGCTGGAACGGATCGCCGAGGCGTTGCGTGGCACGGGCGCGAGGAAGAACTGAATGTTGTATTACCTGAGTCAAAGGCTGTTGAAATGGTCGGCGGGCACCGAGTGGGCCGGACGGCTTTCGCCGTTGCGGCTGTTCACGTACATCACGGTGCGCAGCGCGGGCGCGGCGATCACGGCGTTGCTGTTGAGCCTGTGGCTGGGGCCGAAGGTGATTCGGTGGTTGAAGCAGTTGAAGTTCGGGCAGGAATATCAGGATCTCGCCACGCAGGGCGGTGATTTCAAGTCGCGCATCCTGGACAAGCGCGGCACGCCGACGATGGGTGGCATCCTGATCATCCTGACGTTGAATCTTTCGACGTTGCTCTGGGCGCAGTGGAGCACGCTGATTCAACTCTCGCTGCTTTCCGTCACCGTGCTGGCGGCGCTGGGATTTTACGACGACTACGCAAAGATCACCAAGCAGACCGGCGAAGGCACACCACCGCGCGTGAAGCTCTGGGTGCAATTTTTACTCGCGGCGTTTGTGGCGTTATATTTGTGGCGGCTGCCGGTGCAGAGCGTATTGCATCTGCCGGACTCGAGACAACCGGTAGTTAGCAATCTGGTGAGCGTGCTGATGGTGCCGTTTTACAAATACCCGATCCTGGTCGGCGGTGCGGTGGGTGTGCTGTTGACGATGTTGACGATTGTGGGCAGTTCCAACGCGGTGAATCTGACGGACGGTCTCGATGGTCTGGCGATTGGCTGTACGTTGATTGTCTCGTTTGTGTTTTTGGTGCTGACCTATCTTGCGGGCAACGTGAAGGCGGCGACGTATCTACAAATTCCCTACGTGAGCGGCGCGGGCGAGCTGACGGTTTTTTGCGCGGCGTTGAGCGGCGCGGGCCTGGGCTTTTTGTGGTTTAACTGTCATCCGGCGCAGATGTTCATGGGGGACACGGGCTCGCTTTCGCTGGGCGGCGCGCTGGGGATTGTCGCGGTGCTGATTCACCAGCCGCTGGTGCTGGTGATTGCGGGCGGGGTGTTCGTGATGGAAGCCGTGTCGGTGATTTTGCAGAAGGGCTGGTTCAAGTGGACGCGCCAACGCACCGGCACCGGGCGGCGGATTTTTTTAATGGCGCCGATCCACCATCACTTCGAGAAGAAGGGCTGGTATGAATCGCAGGTGGTGATGCGGTTTTACATCCTGTGTTTTCTGTGTGCGGTGGTGGCGTTGAGCACGTTGAAGATCAGATGAGGCGTGAAACGTGATTCACGCATCACGCATCATGTTTCACGAAACAAAAATGCAAAAATGAACGGCAAAATGAATCGCTCGCGAATGCCTGCTTTTACCGCTTGCACCCCCGCGCGTTCGTTGTTAGAAACAACTGTCGCGGTGGAAAATTCCGCGAGGGTTGGCGTTCGATTTTGCTTTCACCAGTTGGTTCAAGCTTTGAGCGATTTCAAAACTTACAGCAACAAGGTGAAAAAATTTGCCGACGGACGAAATCAATTAGTTGGGGTCGGCTCGCAGCCTGCCCCAAGATGCATGGTGAAAATGGCAACGGTTTGAACCGGCCAAACAACAGTTACGAAAACGCAGCACTGAAACAATTTATCGCCCCGTGGTTTTTTGAGGGAAAACCCCGGAGCGAACGAACCAATCAAATCAACCTCACAGAAAGGACGCCGTTGCGCGTCAGAATCAAATGAATAATCCGAGTCCATTCAGTCCCGAAAGCCCCGTGGTGGAGCAAAAAAATCAGAGCCGCGTGCGTGTCCGCACCGCCGTCACGCTGGTCTTCGCCGCCAATTTCATCGCGCTCATGGCGTTGCTGATCATCGGCTTTGGCTGCCGCAAACCGGCGGAGCCGGAAGTCCCGCCCACGGACACCAACACGATGACGATGCCGGCGTTTGACACCAACATGGTGCCCGCAGTCACCACGAATGCTCCCGGCACGAACGTGACCGCGTACGTGCCGCCCGCACCGGTTTTGGTGGTGCCTCCGGTCATCGCGCCCAGCGCCTCCGAGTACGTCATCGCCAAAGGCGACTACTTTGAAAAAATTGCCAAAGATCATGGTGTCACGACCAAGGCGATCCAGGACGCCAACCCCGGCGTGGATTCCAAGAAGCTGAAAATCGGCCAGAAGATTCAGCTCCCGGTGGCGGGTTCCTCCGTCACCGCCCCAACAGCGGACACCGCCGCGACTGGCGAACAGATTCACAAGGTCAAGTCAGGCGACACGTTGACGACCATCGCCAAGCACTACGGCGTTTCCGTCAAGGCACTCCGCTCGGCCAACAACCTGACCACTGACAAAATCAAAGTCGGGGACAAGTTGAAAATCCCCGCCAAGGCCACCGCGCCGGTGGCGGCTCCGGTGATTCCTGAAACGCCCGCGTACGTGCCGCCGGCCCCGGCCTCCGCAGCGGCGACTCCGAAACCTTTGTAAACGTCAGTCGTGGATGCCGGGCGACCTCGGCCGGGCGTCCTCGTTCGTGAAATGAAAGTGGCAGTCACCATTCTGGTTTTTTGTGTCGCCGCCCTCCTCGCGCTGGGCATGGTGATGCTTTACAGCTCGAGCGTCGAATCTCTGGATCGGCACCAGGTCGCGATCGGCGCGCATTACCTGGTGATGCAATTGATCTGGTGCGGTCTCGGTTTGGGGTTGAGCGCGGCGGCCGCGATGTTCAACTGCCGGCGCTTGAAAAAACTTGCCTGGCCGTTGCTGGGTTTCACCCTGGTTTTGCTGGTGCTCGTCGTCGTGCCGCACGTCGGCAAACGCATCAACGGTGCGAGCCGCTGGTTCAGTTTTCACGGCATCAGCCTGCAACCCTCGGAGTTTGCCAAGATCGCCCTGATCCTCGCGCTGGCCTGGTACGGCGACCGTTTTCAGCGCCAGATGCACACTTTGAAAAAGGGGGTTTTGTTTCCGGGCATCTTCATCGGCCTGACGCTCGGCCTGATTTTTATTGAACCCGACGTTGGCAATGCGCTGCTCCTTGCTTCGGTGAGCTGCGTGATGCTGCTGATCGCCGGGATCAAGTTGAAATATTTTTTGCCACCGGTCATCGCCGGGCTGATCGCGATCAGCGCCTTCATCTACCACAACCCGATGCGTTCGGAGCGTGTCTATTCCTGGCTGCACTTGGAGGAAACGAAACGCGACAAAGGACTCCAAGCGTATCAAGCCCAGCTCGCCTTGGGGGCCGGCAATTGGACGGGGCTTGGCCTCGGCAATGGCCGCCAAAAACTCGGGTGGGTACCCGAGCATCACACGGATTTTATCCTCGCCATCATCGGTGAGGAACTGGGCCTGATCGCCACACTGCTGATCTGCGCGGCGTTCGTCGCGATCGTCAGTTGCGGCGTTTTCATTGCGGCCCACGCGCGCGACACCTTCAGCACTTTGCTGGCGTCCGGCCTCACGTTTCTGATCGGACTCCAGGCCATGATCAACATCGGCGTCGTCACCAATGCGCTGCCGAACAAAGGCCTGCCCCTTCCGTTTATCAGCTACGGCGGCTCGAACTTGCTGGCGATGCTCATCTGTGTCGGCCTGCTCTTGAACGTCGCGCGCCATGCTCGCGTGACGGAAACCAGTCTGCCCACCGACCTCGAAACCGCCGAACCGCAAAACGCATGACGCCTTCCCTCGCACCGAAGATCGCCATCGCCTGCGGCGGCACCGGTGGCCATTTCTTCCCCGGCGTCGCCGTTGCGGAGCAACTCCGCCAACGTGGCTGCGAAGTCACGCTGCTCATCTCGCCCAAGGACGTGGACCAGCAGGCTGCGCAGAAAATTTCCAGCATGGAAATCGTCACGGTGCCCGCCGTGGGCTTGAGCGGCGGAAATAAAATCGCCTTCCTGCGCGGCTTCATTCAGTCCTATCGCGCCGCGCGAAAATATTTCCGCAACTATCCGCCGCAGGCCGTGCTGGCCATGGGAGGCTTTACCAGCGCGCCGCCGGTGCTGGTCGCAAAACATCGCGGTGCAAAAACATTTCTCCACGAGTCGAACACCATTCCCGGCCGCGCCAACCGCTGGCTTTCGCGGGTTGTGACGGAGGCGTTCGTCGGTTTTCCGCAAGCGGCGGCGCGGCTTCATTCGCATCGAACCACCACCACCGGCACACCGGTTCGTCCTGAATTTCAACCGCGCGAAACCGCCGCCTGTCGCGTCGCGCTCGGCCTCGATTCCGCGCGTCCTGTGCTGCTCGTCGTGGGCGGCAGCCAGGGTGCGACGGGCATCAACAACCTGCTTATCCACTCGCTGCCATTGTTGAAAGCAGACTGGCAGTTCCTGCACTTAACCGGCGCGGCGGATGTGGAACGAGTTCGTCGTGCCTACTTGGAAAAAAATCTGCGCGCGGTCGTGCATCCATTTTTTTCAGAGATGCATCTGGCACTCGGGGCGGCGACCGTGGCCGTCAGCCGGGCAGGGGCGTCCTCGCTGGCAGAACTTGCGGCCATGCGCGTGCCGTCCGTGCTGGTGCCATTTCCGGCGGCGATGGACAACCATCAGTTCTTCAACGCCCGCGCCTTCGAGGAAACCGGCGCAGCGCGGTTGCTGGAACAAAAAAACGCGACGCCGGAACGCCTGGTGAACCTGGTCACGGAATTAATTTCCGCCGCCGCCTGCGAAAAAATGCAGACCGCGCTGGCAAAGTGGCATGCGCCGGATGCAGCGGGGCAGATCGCGGAAAAGATTTTGGGAACGCTGATGGTCTTGGAACGCCGGCCTCCGGCCCGACCCGAACCTGCAAGTGAAACGAAACGGGCTGGGTCGGAGACCGGCGCTCCGTTTGCGGGCGAGCGGCCCGCCGCCGCATGATTTCGTTACCCACCATTTTGGAAGAGCCGATGCCCGCCGAGAAAAATAATGCGGACAAACTGGCGAGCCTCGTTTCGGGCGCGACGGGGATCCGTCGTGACGAGCCGCTGGCCAAGCGCACGACGCTGCGCGTCGGCGGCCCGGCGGACATTTACGTGGAGCCGGCTTCGGAAGTGGATCTGGCGGCGGTCTTGATATTTTGCGCTGGTCGCGGCTTAAACTTTTTCGTGCTGGGTCGTGGATCGAACCTGCTCGTGCGCGACGGCGGATTTCGCGGTGTGGTGATCTGCCTGGCGCACGCGGCGTTCAGCGGGATTGAAATGGTCGGCGAGCGAATGAACTGCGGTGCGGGTGCCAAGTTGAAGAACGTGGCGGTCGAGGCGAAGCGCCACGGCCTGGCCGGACTGGAATTTCTGGAAGGCATTCCCGGCAGCGTGGGCGGCGCGCTACGGATGAACGCGGGCGCGATGAGCGGCGCGACATTTGATGTAGTCGAGTCGGTTCGGCTTATGGATTTTGCCGGCCACGTTTTCGAACTGACGCCGGAAAAAATGGCCATCGAGTATCGCTGTTGCGCGACTTTGAAAAACCACATCGCCCTCGGCGCGGTGCTGAAAGGCCGGCCGGATGCGCGCGAAGCCATCGAGCAGCGCATGAATGATTACAGCCAGAAACGCTGGGCGGCGCAGCCCGCCAAGCCGAGCGCGGGGTGTGCGTTCAAAAATCCGGCGGGACATTCGGCGGGCCGGCTGATTGATGAACTGGGTTTGAAAGGCACGCGCGTCGGTGGCGCGGTGGTTTCGGCGGAGCATGGAAATTTTATTGTGAACGACGGCACGGCGACGGCGCGGGACGTTTTGCAGTTGATGGAGATTTTGAAACAGCGGGTGAAGGCGGAACGCGGCATTGAACTGCACACGGAAGTGGAAATTATCGGAGAAGACAGTTGCACAACAAAGAAACAAAGGAACCCAGACTAAAATATTTATGGACTTCGTTTCTTTGTTTCTTTGATGTTAAAAAAAAATGCGAACGGGACTTCATATTGTGGTGATGCTGGGCGGGCCGAGCGCCGAGCGCGAAGTGTCGTTGAACAGCGGCGCGGGCGTGGCGACGGCGCTGCGTTCGCTGGGGCATGCCGTGACGGAAGTGGATCCACAGGACGGCACGTTCACGCTGCCACCGAAGACGGACGTGGTTTTTCTCGCGTTGCACGGAACTTACGGTGAGGACGGCACGGTGCAGCAGCAGCTCGAAAAGCTGGGCGTGCCCTACACCGGCTGTGATGCCGAGGCGAGCTGGATTGCATTCGATAAAGTTTTGACCAAGCAACGCTGCATTGAAACCGGTGTGCCGACGGCGAAATTTCTGGTCGTGGATTCCGATAAGACGCCGTGGCCGATGGGCTGGCAGCCGCCGCTGGTGGTCAAGCCGGTGCGGCAAGGTTCGAGCGTGGGGCTGCAATTCGTGGAACGTGTGGCCGAGTGGAGTGACGCCTTGCGCGAAGCCTCGCGGCATGGCTCGGAGCTTTTGGTGGAAGAAAAAATCGTGGGACGCGAAACCACGGTCGGCATTTTGGATGGGGTGGCTTTGCCAGTGGTCGAGGTGCGGCCCAAGTCGGGCAGCTACGATTACCGCAACAAATATACGGCCGGGAACACGGAGTATTTTTGCCCGGCGGAATTTGATGAGGCGACGACCGCGCGTATCCAGGCGGCGGCGTTGGGGGCATTTTGTGCGGTGGGTGGACGGGATTATTCGCGCGTGGATGTGATGGTGCGGGCGAACGGTGAGCCGGTGGTGCTGGAGGTGAACACGCTGCCCGGCATGACGCCGACGAGCCTGCTGCCAAAGGCGGCGGCGGCGGCGGGGATCAGCTACGAGCAGCTTTGCCAGCGCATGATCGAACTCGCGTTGAAGCGTAAATAATTTTTAATTGAGTCATGTGGTTCAAGCGTAAATCTAAAAACCGGCGGTTGTGGAACCGGCCCAGCGTGCTGGATGTCAAAGTACGTTCCAAGCTGGCGCGTTCAGCGCGCGCGCGGCTGGCGATGGTTTCGCTAAGCGTGGTTGGCGGCACCTTGCTTGGGCTTTTTCTGCTGTGGCGGCTGGGTGAATGGGGGTTGAATCAACTGGTGTATGACAACAAGTCGTTCGCGATTCAGATGATCGAGGTGCAGACCGACGGGGTGATTGCGCCGGAACAATTGCGGCGCTGGAGCGGTGTCCGGGCCGGACAAAACTTGCTGGCGCTGGATCTCGCGCGGGTGAAGCACGATTTGGAAATGGTGCCGATGGTGCAAGCCGTGTCAGTCGAACGCATTCTGCCGGGAACGTTGCGGCTGCGGGTGACGGAGCGCGAGCCGGTGGCGCAGGTCAACGTGTTGCATCCCCGCGACGGCGGCGGGATGGAACAGCAGATTTTCCAACTGGACGCGGATGGGTTTGTGTTGCAGCCGCTCGATCCGCGCGACCGCGCCGTGCCGCTGGGGCAGGGGCAGGATCAATACCCGGTGATCGCCGGCCTGAACACCGCTGGTTTACAGACGGGTCGCAAGTTGGATTTTGCCCCGGCGCTTTCGGCGTTGCGGCTGATTGAAAAATTCGAGCAGTCGCCGATGGCGGGGCTGGTGGATTTGAAACGCATTGATGTGAGCGCGCCGCAAGTCATCGTCGTTACGACGGCGCAGGGAAGCGAAGTGACTTTTGCGGCGGATGATTTCGAGCGGCAACTGAACCGCTGGCGGCGCGTCTATGATGAATGTTTGCGGGAGCGGAAGGGCATTGCCACGCTGGATCTGGCGGTGGCGGATTACACGCCGCTGCGGTTGCTCGAAGCCGGCACGGCCGCGCCCGCCGTTCCCAAAAATCTCAAACCGGCCAAAGCAAGGAGAAGAAATGTTTAATCGAAAAATGTTTGATTCGTCGAATGTGATCGTCGGCCTGGAGATCGGCACCTCGAAAGTGTGCGCGGTCGTCGGCGAAGTGAATGCCGAGGGCGAACTCAACATCGTCGGCCTCGGGCAGGCACGGTCGCGCGGCGTGCGCAAAGGCGAGATCTGCGACGCGCCGGTGGCGGAGGAAGATGTCCGCAACGCCATCGTCGAGGCCGAGCACATGGCCGACGTGGAAATCCGCAGCGTCTATCTGGGCGTGACCGGCGCGCATGTGCGCGGCTGCAACAACCGGGGCGTGCATCAAATTGTTTCCGCCGACCGGGAGATTTCCGAGGAGGACGTGCAGGACGTGGTGAAAAACGCCAAGGCCATCAACCGTTCGCCGGAGAACCATGTCATCCACGCGATCCGCCAGCATTTTTTGGTGGACGGTCAGGATGGGATTCCCAATCCGGTCGGGATGCTCGGCTCGCGCGTGGAGGTGGACATGCATGTGATCCAGGGGAATTTCAACCGGCTGCAAAATTCCGTGCGCGCGGTCAAGGGCCTACAGCTCGAGGTGGACGAAATTGTTTTCACCGGACTTGCGTCGTCGTTGGCGCTGCTGACGAACGAGCAGAAGGAATTGGGCGCGCTGGTCATAGACATCGGCGGCGGCACGACGGAGTACGTGGTTTATTCCAAGGGCGTCATCAAGCACGTCGGCGTGCTGGCGGTTGGCGGCGATCATGTGTCAAACGACCTGGCGTATGGGTTGAAAGTTCCGCTGGGACGCGCGGAGCAGTTGAAGTGCGAACATGGTTGCGCGCTGGTGAACCGGGCTAATGCCGGGCCGGACCTCACGATTCCTAACGAGTTCGGACTGCCGCAGAAAACGGTGAGCGTGGACAATCTGCGGCGCATCATGGCGCTGCGGTTGGAGGAAGTTTTCCAGCTCATCGCCCAGGATTTGGAGCAGGCGGGCGTGCTGGATTATTTGCGGGCGGGGGTTTTTATCTGCGGCGGCGGCGCGCGCATCCCGCAGATCGCGCAACTGGCGGAGAAGGTTTTGCAGATGCCGGCGAGCCTTGGCCAGACGAATTCCATCAGCGGCTTGAAGTCGGCGCAGGAACATCCGGAGTTCGCGGCGGCGATTGGATTGGTGAAGGTGGGTTCCAAGCAGCAGCGCAAACGAACGGGTAGAAAAACCCTGGCGGGTGACATTGGAAACACCATCAAACAAATGCTGGGACGGGCCTGAACGAAAATAATTTTATGGAAACCAATCTGCCACTTGAAAACGAGACGTTGGCGTCGGCGAGCCGTCCGCTGACGGTGAAAATTTTTGGCGTTGGCAGCGGCGGCATCTCCATGCTGGAATTGATTGCGCGGAATCCCCTGGCGGGCGCGTCTTTGGCGGCGATCAGCGCCGACGCCGAATCGCTCGTGCGCTCGACGGTGGGGGAGAAAATTTCCGTCGAGACGAAATTGCTGCGCGGCCTGGGCACCGGGGGCGATCCCGAACGCGGGGCGGCGGCGGCGGAAGAATTTTTTCCGACCCTCAAGGAAGCGTGTACCGGAGCCACGGCGGTGTTCATTGTGGCCGGGCTCGGCGGTGGCGCGGGCACGGGGATCAGCCCGGTGCTGGCGCGGGCGGCGAAGGAGGCGGGCGCGTTGGTGCTGGCGTTTGTGACGCTGCCGTTCCTGTGCGAGGGCAATCGCCGGCAGCAAATTGCCCGGCGCGGGCTGGAACAATTGAAGGCGCAGGCGGATGGCGTGATCTGTCTGCCGAACCAGAAATTGTTCCAGTTGATTGATGAGAACACGAGCGTCGTGGAGATGTTCAAAGCCACGGGCGGATTGCTGGCGGAAGGCGTGAACAGCGTGTGGCAACTGCTGGCGCGCAAGGGGCTGATTGAAATTCATTTTGCCGACCTGTGCGGGTTGCTGAAGGATCGGCATGGGGAAAGTTGTTTTGCGACGGCCTCGGCGACGGGTACCGCGCGCGCGCGCGAGGCGGTGGAACAATTGTTCGCCCATCCGCTGCTGGACGGCGGAAAAGTCCTAACCGAATCCGAAGCGGTGCTGGTGAGTTTGACGGGCGGCCCGGACTTGACGATGGCCGAGGTGAACCGGGTCATGGAACAAATCACCGGCCAATGTCCGCAGGCGCAGATCATCATGGGCGCGGCGATTGACGACAGTTTTCAACAGCGGCTGGCGATCACGCTGGTGGTGACGCGACGCAGTGTGACCGCGTCCAAAAAAGTTTCAACCGGCGACGCGGGCGAGTCCGACTCGTTGCCGGAAAAGGAAACCGGCGGGCGTCCACAGTCGCGCCTGGTGCCGCCGCCGCCGGAAATTTCCCAGGAAATGGCGCGCGAAATTTTTGCCAGCAAGACTCCGGGCGCCACCCGGTCGCGGAAATCCCACGCGAAAATGAGCCAGGGAACGCTGCCGCTGGAAATCGTTTCCAAGGGCCGGTTCGACAAGAGCGAGCCGACGATTCACAAGGGCGAAGACCTGGACGTGCCGACGTACATCCGTCGCGGGGTGGCGTTGAACTAGGCCGGCCGCTGAACCGTCGCCTCGTTTTTGCGGCTTGCCAGTTTGGTGCGCGCGCCTAAAGTGGCGGCATGAAAAACTTTGGCTTGGTGGTCGGCTGGTGGCTGGCCTCGCTGGTGAGTTTGTCGGCGCAGGTGACGATGGAGCTCGCCTTGGATCAGGGAGAATTTCTTCCGGGCGAAGCCTTGCCCGTGGTCGTGCGCATCACCAACCGCTCCGGGCAGACGCTCAACCTCGGCACCGACGCGGACTGGCTGAAATTTTCGGTAGAATCGCGGGACATTCCGATCGTCGTAAAAAACGGCGAGGCGCCGGTGGCGGAAGACATCGTGCTGGAATCTGCGCACACGGCCATCAAACGGGTGAACATCGCCCCGTACTTCAACCTCAAAAATCCCGGACATTATTCGGTCCTGGCCACCGCCGTCATCAAGGATTGGAGCCGGCAGATCACGAGTGCGCCCGTGGGGTTCGATGTGATTCATGCGGCCAACCTGCGCGAGGTGGAATTTGGCGTGCCGCTACCGGCGGGCGTGGCCAACCGTCTGCCGGAAGTTCGCAAGTACACGCTGCTGCAGGCGAATCATCTCAGCAAGCTGACGCTCTACTTTCAACTGGGCGAGGCTTCGGGAAAACACGACCGGATTTATTCTCTGGGCCGGATGATCAACACGGTGCCGGAGATGGAGGTGGATCGCGCCAGCCGGCTGCACATCCTCTATCAGATCGGGGCGCACGCGGATTGTTACACCGTGATCAGCCCCGACGGTGACTTGCTCAAACGCCAGACCTACGAGTTCACGTCGCATCCGCATTTGAAGTACGATGAGAATGGCGAGATGGCCGTGATGGGTGCCACACGGGTGGAAAAACCGAATGATTTGCCGCCGCCCAACTTGGAGGCGAGCGAAACTAAAAAACCCTGACGGACTCCGTCAAACTGCGACCGTCACCGGGCTGTTCTGCAACTGAAGAATTTTCTCCACGACCGCTTTCGTGTCGGGCAGCACAAAGTCATGGTGCGCCGCACCGATCCACGGGGATTTTACCAGCAACGAGGTGGCACCGACGGCCCGCGCCGCCTCCGCGTCCTGCCATTTGTCGCTGACGACAAAGGAGCGGTCCAGATTCAGCCGCCATTTGTGCGCGGCCTCGGTGAACAGGCCGGGCCGGGGTTTGCGGCATGGACAATGATCCGTGTCGTCATGCGCGCAGATCAGCAGGTCGTCAATCGGCAGCGTGCGCCGCAGCAGATCGTGCATCCGATCCAATTCGCGGCGCGGCAGGTAGCCGCGGGAAATGCCGGGCTGGTTGGTGGTGACAATGATCGTGAACCCGGCGGTCTTGAGCTGTTTGAGCAGCGGGGCGACGCCGGCGTTGATTTTGAATTCCTCCAGCAGCAGCGGGCTGACCTGTTGTTGCCGCTCCACGCGTGCCTGATTCAAGATCCCGTCCCGCTCGAAAAATACGCCAAGCTTCATGCCCGGCTGATTAGCAAAAAGCTCGCCGACCTGCCTTTGGTGGAAAAGCGGCGCAAGGCTGTCCCAAACTGTCCAACAACCCTCCGCAGTTTGTCTCAAAAACGGGAAACCTGGCGCGGCCTACTCCAGCAAATCTTCCAGCGACTGCACCTGCGCTTGCATCCGGCGTATAATCGGCTGCGCCCGCGCCAGCGCGTTGTCTTCCGTCTGGCCGATGTTTTTTTTCATTTCGATGGAAACGGCGGCCACGATGTCGCCGTTATGATCGCGTAGCGGCAGCATCACCGTCACGGTTTCCCGGGTCTTGCCATAATAGGAATGCCCGGTCTTGATGACGTTCGCCGCCGTCTCGCCGGCGGCTGCGCCCGGTTCGGCGTCGTTCATGCCGGCGATGACCACCGGCCCGGTTCCCGGCGGACGCACGGCGAAAATTTTCACCCCGACCAATCTGGAAAATTCCTGAAGCGTGTCGCGCACCATTTTTTTCGCGAGGCTTTCGAGCGGAGTGAAGGTTACTTTCGCATCCGCAAAGTAGGCCGTGGTATCCGCCTGGGTGCAGAAGCCGATCTTGCCGCCCAGGCCGGCGGCTGAATTGTCCACCAGCTTGATCTGCTCGCCGCCATCCAGCGAGCAGGTGATGCGCGGCCCTTCGCATTGGACCGACAGCTCATGCCACTCGCCCTTGGTTAACGGCACTTCCGGTCCGATGGGCGGTTTCATTTCTCCGTTCACGACCTTGCTGCAACGAAACGTTCCGCGCAGAACGCCGGCCTGCACGACAAAAAAATTGGACGCGTTTTGGAAGCGGAAAACCAACCCGGCCGATTGGGCGAGCACGCCGCCGGTGATTTTGAGCCGGGTTGTGAATTTGAAATCGTTGAACGTGGCGTCGTCGGAAATCAGCAGGGGAATATGGCCGGCCAGCGGCTCGCGGGCCTGTTGCGCGAGGACGGCGCGGGCGGACACGGCCGGCGCCCGGGCGGTCAACGGAGTCAGCGCGGGGGGCACCTGGTCCATGATGATGCGCCAGTCGCCCGGCCGGCCGCGTCCGGCCACCAGGCTGGTGAAATTGGTCGGGGAACGATCCAGGGCGAAGTCGCTGAAATTAAAAATCCGTTCGGCCGCCAACGCGGGAAGGCTCGCCAGCACGGCCGCCAGCGCGGTCAAAGTAAGAATGAATCGCATTCCGCAAAGCCTAGCAGACTGGTTTCTTGCGACAAGTCCACATGCCCGGCGGTTGAAGTCTGGGTGTGACTAACAGCGGGTGAGTGCATTTGACTCGTCCTCGTCGTCGTCCGCGAAATTATTTGACGAAACCGAGGACGAGGACGAGTCTTTAACCTCACCCGCTGTTAGTCACACCCGTGTAGCATCGCCGTCTGCAAATTGTCTTTCCTGCTGGGTGTGGCGGGTCTATGTTCCCGCACACGCACACCGGCACACGCTTTAAGTGTTTTGCGGTTATGGCAGCCAAAGAGAAATTACGCAGCGTCCACCAATCAGCGCGTGGAAAAACAACAACGTCCCCGAAGGCCGTGCCATCTCCGGCCCGTGCCGTATCCAAGCCTTTTTACATGGTCGGTCTCGGTGCCACCGTGCGCGAACCGTTGCTCGTGCTGGACGAAAAACTGTGCGTGGTCTCGGCCAACCGCGCCTTCTACCGGACCTTCAAAACGTCCGCCCGTGAAGTGGAGCGCCGTTTGATCTACGAACTTTCCCAGGGCCGGTGGAACCTTCCGGCCCTGCGCAAGCTGCTGGAAAAAATCCTGTCGCAGGACGCGGCGTTTGAAGGTTTCGCGGTCGGTCAGGAATTTCCCGGCGTCGGATTCAAGTCGCTGCTCTTGAACGCCCGCCGGCTCAAGCGCGAGCCGGGCGCGGCGGACATGATTTTATTGGCCATCGAAGTCGTGGCCGACAAAGCGGTGGCGATCAGGAAGCCACGGCCGGGCCAGGATCGCACGGCATGAAAACACGTCGCCCAGCGGCTCCGGCCCGGACGCGGCGCGCGCGCGCTGAACAATTGCTCGGTGCCACCCGCCCCGACGTCGCGCACCTGCCGGCGGAGGGCGTGCAAAAACTGGTGCAGGAATTGCAGGTTCACCAGATCAAGCTGGAGATGCAGAACGAGGAACTGCGCCAGACGCAGGTGGCGCTGGAAACGGTGCGGGACCGGTTTGCGAACCTTTACGATTTAGCGCCGTCTGCGTTGCTGACGCTGGATGCGCACGCCAAAATTCTGGAGGCCAATCTCAGTGCCGGGACACTGCTCGGCCGGGAGAGCCGCCAACTGCTCGGTCAAAAATTCACCCGCTTCATCGCCGCCGAATCGCAGGACACCTGCTATCTGCTGTGCCGCAAAGTGTTCAACTCGGATGTCCGGCAAAATGCGGAACTGCAGTTGGTGAATGCGCAGGCCAAACGCCTCTGCGTCCAGTTCGTGGTGGCGCGCGATCCGCACAGTTGCGGGCAACAGTGCCAGGTCAGCCTCACTGACATTACGGAACGCAAGCAGGCGGAGGCGGCCTTGCGGG
>JANYDP010000199.1 GCA_025363535.1 Verrucomicrobiota bacterium
CAAATGCACACCATGCTTCGCCGTCACCAAGGACACCAAAGTCCGTAGCGGCCTCGGCATTGTTTCGCAACGAAACGCCAAAGGAATGTTCTGCTATCCCGATATTCTCGTCGTGTGCGGCGAACCGGATGACCTGAAGCAATTGCCGGTGGTGAATCCGCCCAACACCAGGCGCATTGACGTGACGTGCGATCATGTGACGACGGGCTTGCAAGCAGTGCGGCGTCTGCCTGGCGTGCGCGGGGCGACGGTATTCGGCCAGTCCATGCACCTGCTCGTGGACCAAGCCACATCGGATGATTTTATCCGGGCTGAATTGGCGAAGGTGAACATTCCGCACGCGGACATCCGACCCATCGCACCGTCGCTGGAGGACGTATTCGTAGCACTGACGAGCAACAACAACCAAGGCGAAAAATGAAAACACCCTTTCGCGGATTCACCGCCATTTTGCTCAAGGAATTCACCATCGTCTTTCGCGATCCGACGACGTTGTTCTTCATGTTTTTCCCGCCGCTGATTCAAATCATCGCGTTCGGCTTCGCGCTCGACAACGACGTGAAGCACATGGCGATGGTTGTGCTCAACGAAGATCGCAGCGTGGAGAGCCGGCAGTTCGTGGAGAAATTTGTGAACACCCAGACGTTCCGCGTCGTCGGCGAAGTGAGCAGCGTGACGGAAATGGCGGAAGTCATCCGGCGCGGCAAGGCTTACGTCGGCCTGCAAATCCCGCCGGATTTCACGCGCCTGCTGCACGCCGGGCGCAACGCGCAGGTGCAGGTGCTCGTGGACGGATCGAGTTCAACGACGGCATTGCAAGCGCTGAATACCGCGATGGGCATTGCGTTTCGCGAATCGCTCGCCGTGTTGTTGAAACAAGCCGGGCGCACCGATCTGCCAATCGAAGTCCGTCCGCAGATGCTTTACAATCCTTCGATGCTCAGTCCGAATTTCTTCGTGCCGGGTGTCATCGGCATCGCGCTGCAAATCGCCACGGTGTTTGCCACGGCGATGTCCATTGTGCGCGAACGGGAACGCGGGACGCTGGAGCAATTACAGGTCAGCCCGCTGTCGCCGTGGGGCCTGATGCTCGGCAAGCTCACGCCGTATCTCGTCATTTCCACGACGATGGCGCTGTCGTTCTTCGTGATCATGCGTTGGGTGTTTTCAATTCCGATTCAAGGCAGTTTGATTTTCCTGTTCGTGTCGGCATTGCTTTACATTTTCGCGCTGTTGAGCCTGGGGTTGCTGATTTCAACGCGCGCACAAAACCAAATGCAGGCGCTGCAAATGAGCATGTTGTTCATTTTGCCGTCGGTGTTCTTCTCCGGGTTCATTTTCCCACGCGAAACCATGCCGGCCTTTTTTTACGGCATCAGCACGCTGCTGCCGGCGACATATTTCATCGAACTGATGCGTGGCATCGTGCTGCGCGGCGCGACCATCACCGAATTCTGGTTTCATCTCGCGATGCTGGCGGGGATCGGCGCGGCGTTGTTTTCATTGTGCGCGCTGCGGTATCGGCGTAATCGAGGCTGAATGAAAACGAAACCGACAGCAACGGAGCGCCGGTCTCCGACCTGGCCTGAATCAGGCAAGGCCGCTCTACACGCCGGATCGGAGACCGGCGCTCCAGCGGCACGGCTCCGGCTCCGCGTCACGGCGGCGGCGGAAAATTATGTGCGCGGCGGTCATCCGTGGGTCTTTGCCGACAGTGTGCGCGAGCAGAATCGTGACGGCGCGGCGGGCGAACTCGCCATCATCTTCGATCGCACCGACAAGTTTCTAGCCGTCGGATTATTCGATCCCACCTCACCCATCCGCGTGCGCGTGCTGCACGCGGGCAAGCCGGCGACGCTCGATGCGGCGTGGTGGGCGGCGCGGTTGGACGCGACCGTGCATCGTCGCGATGGATTGTTCGACGATCAGACGACCGGCTATCGCGTGATCAACGGCGAGAGCAACGGCTGGCCGGGGCTGGTGCTGGATCGCTACGACACGACGCTGGTGCTGAAACTTTACACGGCCGCGTGGCTGCCGAGGCTGGAGGAAATCATCGCGCTGATACGCACCCGCCTGCAGCCGGGGCACATTGTTTTACGGTTGAGCCGGAACATCCAGGAGGCCGCGCGGCAATTCCAAAAACGCGACGGTAAAATGATTTACGGCCCGCCGTTGAACGGAGCGGTGATTTTTTCCGAAACCGGTTTGAAATTTGAAGCGGATGTTCTGCGCGGACAAAAGACCGGGTTCTTTCTCGATCAGCGTGAGAACCGGCGGCTGGTTGAATCCTTGGCGCGCGGTCGGAGCGTGCTGAACGCGTTCAGTTTTTCCGGCGGGTTTTCGCTGTATGCCGCGCGCGGCGGGGCGAAGTCCGTGACCGATCTCGACATCAGCGCCCATGCCCTGGCCAGTGCGGCACGAAATTTTGCGCTCAACCAAAACAATCCGAACATTACGCGCTGCCAGCATGAGCGGGTGCAGGCGGACACGTTTGACTGGCTGGAGAAAAATGCGGCGCGGAATTTTGATCTCATCATCCTCGACCCGCCGTCGTTTGCGAAGCGCGAGGCCGAACGCGCGAATGCGATCCGCGCTTATGAAAGGCTGTCGGCATTGGGCATTGCGCGCTTGGCACCGGGCGGCATGCTTGTTTCCTGTTCCTGTTCAGCCCATGTGTCCGCCGAGGAATTCTTCGGAGCCGTTCGCGCGGCGGCGAAAAGTTCCGGTCGGGAATTTTCCGAATTGCAGACCACCCGCCATGCGCCGGATCACGCCGCGACGTTTTCGGAAGCCGAGTATTTGAAGGGGATTTTTCTGCGGCTAACCTGACCAAGCCTCGCCGCCGGAACCAGTTGAACCCGAACTTTGCCGTTGAATCAGCCGCAACGAGACACCCAAGGCACAACCTCAAACGCTGATTTCCGCAACCAAAACTTCCGGTTGGTGTTTAGCACCTGATTCGCTATAATAAATTTATGATTCGCTGTGGAAAAACCCTGGCCCTGGCCCTTGGCGCAGTGGCGTTTGCCAACGGGACGTTGGCGCTCACCTCCGATTCTCCGGGCGGCGCGTACCATGGAATCGTTGAGCGGAATGTTTTTGATGTCCATGCCGCCGCCCCCGCACCACCGCGCGATCCCGCTCTCGACCTCCCGCCTCCGCCGACCATCAAACTGCAGGGCATCACCGATATTTTGGGCCGGAAACAGGTGCTGTTCAAAGTGCAGTTGCCCGCCAAACCGCCGGCGCAGCCCAAGGAAGAATCATTCATCCTGACGGTGGGCGAACGGCAGGGCGAGATTGAAGTCCTCGAGATCAATCCGAAGGCGGGCACGGTAAAGATGAGAAATTACGGCGTCGTCACGAATCTCAGCCTGGAGTTGAACAGCGACAAACTGGTGAACACCGCTCCGGTGGCACCGGCGGCGGCGGTGCCCGGAGCCAACCCGATGCTGGCTCCCGGCACGATTGCTCCGCCGCCGACCCTGCCGCCGGGCAGATTTCCGCGCACGTTGCGGCTGCCGGGCAGCGCCAACAACGGTCAAGGTGATCCCGGCCAGCCGGGCGTCGGAAACTTCGGCGGCACTGCGAATGCGAATCAAAACGATCAGCAGGCTCAATTGAATCACGAACAACAGATCATCAGCCTGGCCGCGCAAAAACTTCAGTCGCAAAAATCTCAAGACCCCAGAATCCGCGCCATGGGGCCGATCATACCCTTGCCGCCGGACATCCAGAAAGAGTTTGACTCCAACGGCGGCCCCCCGCAGCCGCAGTAATTCGTCCGCCGAATCCGGCTGCTTCCCCAAAAACTACGGCTGACTCACCCGCATGATGAGGCCGTTCGTCACGTAGAGCGTCGCCCCGGGAATGACCAGATTGGTGGTGACACCGGGCAGATTTCCGGGACGCACGGTGCCGGTGAGGCTGGCGGCGTTGAGGTTGGTGATCGTGGAACCGTTGCCCTTGAACGAAGCGCCGGGTGCCAGCACCACGTTGCCTGCAAATCGAAAACTGGAATCGTTCATCAACTGGAGCTGGTTCACCCCGTTGGCAAACAAGACCCACCACGGGCCGCTGGCCACGTCAAAACTATACGGGACAAAGCCCGAGTAAGTTGAGAACAGGGACAAGGAACCGTTAAGTGCGGTGTAATCCGAACTTGAAATTTTCCGGACGGTGGGCAAATCCTGAAAGTCAGTGCATTGCAGCAGCCCGCCGGTGTCATCGTTAAAAATGTAGCCGCCCGCTTCGAGATAATTACCCGCCGCGTAAGTGGCCGTGGCGGCCTGCCCCGCACGTCTTGGACTGCGGCGGGAAGCGGAGTGCCACGCCGCTTTGGGGAGGGTGCCGGTTTTATGCGGATGCATCTCGTCGTTCGAAAGCGCCGTCGCTGCTGCGCTTTGCCAGCGCAGTCCATGACGTCTTAGCCGAAACGATGCAGAGGGATTAACCAGGAAATACAATTGTTCCGGCTAAGGACTGGGTGGCGCTTTTGGGTGGAGAACATTTTGAAAATGAGACAGTATAAAAGGAGAAGCCCCGGAATTGCTTCCGGGGCTTCAAAACTAACAATAACTAACAGGTAAGACCTGATTAATTACTTGCGGCGGCGGGAAACCAACATGGCGGCCATACCGAGACCAGCCAACGCGAAGGAGGCGGGTTCAGGAACGGGGGGAACAACACCGAACGGGACGCTACCAGACAGCGGCATGCTGACGGGAGTTCCAGTGTTGCTAACGAGACCGTATGAGAATACGGAAGACCAGCCAACCGCTGAACCAGCGGCTTGAGCTGCGGCAGCCGTAGCATACTGCTTGTCCCAACCAATAATGTAGATGCTAACAGTGGAATTCGCGGACGTTCCAGCAATCGGAACAATCGTGCCACCGGCATCTGAGTAAGACCAACTCCCGTTAGCAACGTTAGCAACGGTCATCGGGTTCCCAGTGGTAGAATCAACTGCCAGATGGAAGTTAGAATCGCCGAGGATTGCCGTCCAATCCGCCGGAATGCTAGCAGTTGCTTGAGCGTTAGCAGCAAGGCTGTTTGTAAGGGTGGCCGCTTGGATCGACGTGATCGCCGCTGGGCCTGAACCCCACATGAAACCGACGTTCATGGTCGCACCAAGCTTGGGAGTTCCAAGATTTGCCGCCGTGAAGAGATCCCAAGTACCTCTGGTTGAACCAGAGAATTGGCAGTAGCCCTGAGCAAAAGAGGACAGCGCAGTGAGCGATGCCACCGTTGTGATGATGAGTAGTTTTTTCATTAGTTTGTGTATGTGTTGTTAGTTGATGTTAGTCAGATTTGGGAGAAATATTTTACTATTGAACTGTGAAGGTGGAATTCCAAGTAACCGGGGCTGTGAAATGGTGAATGAAGAAACCTTGACCCACTTTGAGTTGGGCAGGATTACTAACACCAGTAGGATCATACCAACCGTTCACTGAACCTGAGTTCAAGAAGTAAGTATCGGCATCCGCTCCAGTGAAGTACTGATAAGTGCTGTATCCACCGTTGTAGATGTAGATGACGTCGTTATTCGCACCATTGGAATCAGAAGTTCCAGGAAAACCGCCCAAGGTGCTGTCAACATTGGTACCAACTGGAGGAACGACAGAGTAAGTGTCAAATCCAGTTTTCACAGTGCGGGTAAACGGACCTTGAACCACTTGCCCAACAAACGTGTTCGTGAGAGGGGTGGAAGCAGGATTGAACAAGAAATGACCAGAGTTCTGCTTCAGAGCTGCCACAGCCTTCGTGCCAGTAGGATCATACCAGCCATCCGTTGATCCGCTGTTCAAGAAGTAAGTGTCAGCGTCTGCACCTTTGAAATATTGATACGAAGAAAACCCGGAGCCGCCCCAGAAGAACAGAACCGTGTTATTCGCACCAGCCGGATCAGAAATGCAACCTTGACCTGCAACGACGTTGATATCGTTTGCGCTGTTGGTGAGCTGGTTGGCTATAAGTTGATAACCATGTGCCGCAACCGCCACGTTGTAATATCCGACCACGTTCGCAGAATAAACCTGCGCGCTGGCGGAGAGGAGACCTGCAGCCAAAGCTACAGCCGATAGGATTGTTGTTTTTGTTCTCATGTTTTTAGTTTTTTTGTTGCCGTGTGTATGGGCACTATCTCAGAGGGTTTTAGGACGGTCAACAGTTTTTTAGAAATTGTTTGAACGATTTTTTACGGACGCCGGCACGGTGCCCGACCCGTTTTTGCGGGGCTTTTGCAATTATTTCCCCACGTTTTCGCACCCGCCGCCCCGGGGAAAGCATGGGCTTGAGGAATTTCCTGGTGGGTTCACCGGTGCAGTTTTCACATCACTTCGGGCAATAAACCATGACCGGAGGATGTCTTGGACTGCGGCGGGAAGCGGAGCGCCACGCCGCTCTGGGGAAGGCGCTGGATTATGCGGACGCGTTTCCCAGTCCGAAAGCGCCGTCGCCGCTGCGCTTTGCCGGCGCAGTCCAAAATGCACTTCGGACTTCAAAGCGAAAGACGCTTGAATTGCGCTCTTTTACCACCTGCGGACAACCCTTGCTTGCCCGCGCGGCGGTTCCCCAGATAGATTGGCTGCATGTCACATGCTGACTTTGTTCATCTCCATCTGCACACCGAGTATTCATTGCTCGATGGCGCTTGCCGTTTGGATCGGCTCATGGACAAGGCGCATGACCTGAAGTTTCCCGCGCTGGCGATCACGGATCACGGCGCGATGCACGGGGCCATTGAGTTTTACCAGGCCGCGCGCGAAAAAGGCGTCAAGCCGATCATCGGCTGCGAAGTTTACGTGGCACCGGGCAGCCGGCTGGATCGCAAGACCAACGGCACCGGCGGCATGCGTGATGTCTATAATCACCTCGTGCTGCTCGCCAAGGACGAGGTCGGCTACAAGAATCTCATCAAGCTGACCACGGCGGCGCATCTGGAGGGCTATTATTACAAGCCGCGCATTGACAAAGAAATTCTCGCGGCGAATAAGGAAGGTTTGATCGTGCTGTCCGGCTGTCTGGCCAGTGAAATTCCCGAGGCGATCATGAAAGAGCAGTTGGCGAAGGCGCGCGACTCCGTGGACTGGTTCAAGCAGACGCTCGGGGCGGAAAACTTTTACCTCGAACTTCAGAACCACGGCATCGCCGAGCAGGCCAAGGTCAACAAGCATTTGATCCAATGGGCAAAGGAGTTTGGCTTGAAGTGCGTGGCGACAAACGATGTTCACTACGTCGAAAAAAGCCACTCGCACGCGCATGATTGTCTCGTGTGCATCGGCACGCAATCCCTGTTGAGTGATCCCAAGCGCATGAGCGCAGGCTACGCGAAGGAACAGTTTTATCTGCGCTCGCCGGAGGACATGAAGGCGCGCTTTGCGGAAATTCCCGAGGCGATCCAGAATACTTTGGAGGTGGCGGAGAAGTGCAATCTGGAAATCGAGTTCGGCAAGTTGCATTACCCGGTGTTTCATCCGCCGGAACATTTCACCCGCGAAGGTTTTCTCCGACAATGGCTCGTGGAGGGGTTGTTGCTGCGTTACAGCATTCACGCAAAGGCGGTCGGAGAGGTGTTCATCGTTGAAGGCATTGATGATCCGAGGCGGTTGCCGACGTATGTAGTGGGACAGGCGTCCCGCCTGTCCGGTGAGGCAAACGCGTCTCCAGAAAATTCCCACCCTGCAAAAAAAATCACGTCCAACCAGACAGGCGGGACGCCTGTCCCACTATTTGCGCCTTTCACGTCGTTCGACAAATCACAACCAGCAAGCATCACGGGCCGTCACTTGCCGCACTGGCAACAAGCAGGCTCAACTTCCTTCGGTAACGAATCTCCAAGCCGGAACGTGACGAAATAAGTTGAGCCTGCTTGTTGCCAGTGCGGCAAGTGA
>JANYDP010000225.1 GCA_025363535.1 Verrucomicrobiota bacterium
CTTAGAGCCTGTTTGAAAATGGCGGAAGATTTTCCAATAACGTTATTGTACTTTTATGAGCGATTCCGTACAAGCTGCGGATGCGTTACACCTCCGACCTGAATGACAGCGAATGGAATTTGATCTCCTATTGTTTTCCCAAGCCCAGCAAGAAGGGGCGACCGCGACAGCACACGTTTCGGGAGTTGCTCAATGCGATCTTCTATCTCACCAAGACGGGCTGCCAGTGGCGCAATCTTCCCGAGCACTTTGCACCCTGGGGCACGGTCTATCACTACTTCCGGCTCTGGCAGCAGAATGGATTGTGGGAAGCCATTCATACACATCTGCGCGAGTTTGTCCGTTTGCTGGAGGGGCGCGAACGCCAGGCCAGCGCCGCGATCATCGACAGCCAGAGCGTCAAGAGCACCGAATGCAGCGACGAGCGCGGCTACGACGCAGGCAAGAAAATCAACGGTCGCAAGCGGCACATCCTGGTCGATACGATGGGGCTCCTCCTGAGGGTGATGGTGTTGCCTGCCAATATCCAGGATCGCGACGGAGCCAAGCAGTTGCTCTCGGCCTGCTTTGCCCAAGCGCCGCGTTGCCGCGTCAAACACATCTGGGCCGATGGCGGCTACACCGGAACGTTGCTGGAGTGGAGCCGCAAGCTGTGGCGATGCACGGTCCAGATTGTGAAGCGCACGGAACTTCACACTTTCAAAGTGTTGCCGCGCCGATGGGTTGTGGAACGCACCTTTGGCTGGCTGGGCCGCTACCGCCGACTCAATCGCGATTACGAACGGCAAGCCAAGACTGGCGAGACAATCGTTCATCTGGCGATGATCCGACTCATGCTCGCTCGACTTGGCAGACTCTAAATCCATTTTTCAAACAGCCTCTTAGAGAATCCCGTATTTTTTGAAAGCTGCCGTGCTGCTCATGCCGGCTTCGATTTCTTTGCGGACAAGTTTTTCGCCGCGCGCCTTGGCCAGCGCACGCTCGATAACCTCGGCTTCAACTTTCTTTGGCACGATGACGACACCGTCGAGATCGCCAAAAACCAAATCACCCGGTTGCACCGTCACTTGGCCAATTTCAATTTGGCAGCGGAAATCCACTACCTGCGTGCGCACACCCGAATCTTGAGCGAAACGTCCTCGCGAAAACACCGGCCAGTTTTGTTCCAGCACTTTCGGTGTGTCGCGATGGAAGCCGTTGATGACGGCACCAACCGCGCCACGCATCTTTGCGGTGGCGGTGAGAATTTCGCCCCAGTAAGCACAGCGCATGTCGCCGCCGCTCGCGAGATAGATTTCGCCGGGCTGAAGTTGATCCAGCGCCTCGGTAAGCAGGCCGAAAGGTTTTTTCTGCTTGCCGAACACGTCAATCATCACCACCGGCATCGCGCGCCCGGCGAGCTTCATTTCCTCGCGCAGCGGCTGGATGAGCTGCGGCAAAAACTGATGCGTGTAACCAAGGTCGTCGAGGATGTCGCCGACGACGGGCGTATAAAGTTCGCGCGTGCAGAGGGCGAACAGGTCGTGGTCCAATTTCCATTGAGTAGGCATAATAAAATTATCGTTCGCGCTTGTTGGCCTTGTCCAACGCCACGGCGGCAAGGATGACGAAGCCTTTGATGACCTGCTGCCAGAACGGCGACACTTCCAGCAGCACAAGTCCGTTGTTCAACACTCCGATGATAAGACAACCCAGCACCGTGCCAAGAATGGAGCCGCGCCCGCCGCTCAACGACGTTCCGCCGATGACGACCGCCGCGATGGAGTCCAGTTCGTAGCCGAGGCCGGCCTTCGGATCGGCGGCGTCGAGTCGCGCCGTGAGAATCAAACCCGCCACCGCCGCCAACCCGCCGCCCAACGTGTAAACCCAGACCTTGATTGAGTCCACGCGCAGGCCAGCGAACGCCGAAGCTTTCTCGCTCCCACCCACAGCGTAGATGTAGCGGCCCAGCGTCGTGTGAATCGAGATGAAGTAGAACAACGCCACCAACGCGGTGGAAATCCATATCGCAGTCGGCACGCCAAACAAAAATCCCGCGCCGATGAATCCAAACGTCGGGCCGAGTGCCGTGATGGGAAATCCGTTCGTCCACAGCATCGTCAGCCCGCGCCCGATGCTTAACAGGCCGAGCGTGGCCACGAACGGCGGGAGTTTGAAGCGCGTGATGGCGAGCCCGTTGAACAAACCCAGTATCAATCCGATGATGATTCCCGCGATGATTGCGCCGAAAACCGTGAACTGCAATTGCACCCCAAGCCATTTCAACGCGAGTCCGTTCTTCAACAACCCCGCCGCCACCGCGCCCGCCAAGCCAAGGATCGCTCCAACCGACAAATCAATTCCCCCGGTTAGGATGACCAGCGTCATGCCGATGGACAAGCAGAGGTTCACCGAGATTTGCAGCAGGATGTTCCGCAGGTTCGGCACGGTGAGGAATTGTTCCGACGCCACGCTCAACGCGACGACCATCACCACCAGCGCGAGCAGCGACTGGAAGCGGGCCAGTGTTTCCTTGGAGATGGATTTCATTGCACGTCTGCCTGGATGGGAATCACCTTCAATGGCTTGAGGTCGGTAGATTCATCGCTGACCTCCGCGCAACCAGCGAACAAGATGGCTGCCCCAACCTTCACCCGCTCGCGCAGCTTCGGTTGCACGCGCGTCTCGACGAGGTGATTGAGCGCCTCTGAGATGGCGTTAAAATCTTGCGAGTTGGGATAATCGTTCACGTTCAACAAACCCGTGCCGTCGCGCACCGCGTTGCTGAACAACAATCCGATTTGCAGCGAGACTTCCGCATTGGTCGCGCCCTCAGTCACCGCCAGAGAAATCTCGTCAGCACTCACCGCCAGCACATGCCCGGTGCCGGAGATGAAATAGGTGTAGCTCTCACTGACCCCGACACTGCGGGAGAATTGTTTCTTCGCCGCCGCCGCGTCCGCGTGAATCGCGGGCAGCAAAACGTCCGCTTTCACCGCCTGATCGAACGACTTGAACAATCGCTCGCTCCAGAATTGTTCGGCAAACTGCGTTGGGTTGAAAGCCGCCGCCGCCTTTTCCTTCACCGCCTGCGCCAGCGGCACGGCGCGGAATAGCGGAAACCGCCAGCAGAGGCCGGCGAAAATTAGCAAGGTCACGACGATGAGCGCGCCACGCTTCATGCAGGAACGGAAGTTCCAAATTCCAAGTTCCAAGTTCCAAAGAACCTCAGATCCTCAACCACGCTTACCCATTTTCTGGATTGGAACTTGAACATTGGAACTTGGAATTTTCCCCGCTCACTTCTTCCCGTAATTGCCAAACTTGCCGACGTTCTCCGGCGTCACAAGTTCCACCTTCACGGGAATCTTCTGCTGAAAGTCGCGCTTGCCCTTGATGTATTCGTCCGCGAACTCCGCCGCCTTCTGCGCCATCACTTTCGGGAATTGCATCCCGGTTGCGGCGATTTTCCTTTCGGCGATCAGCTTGACCACGTCATCCGCACCGTCGAAGCCGAACACTTTAATTTTGTCCGCCTTGCCCGCGCTGACCAGCGCCTGATACGCGCCCATCGCCATCGCGTCGTTGCCGCAGAACACGGCCTTGATGTCGGGATTCTTCTGGAGAATGGATTCAAAAACCTCCAACCCCTTCGCGCGATCAAAGTCCGCGCTCTGCTGCGCCACCATCACGAGATTGGTGTAACGATCCACGACGCTGTGAAAACCTTTCGAGCGATTCCAGGTGTTGTTGTCGCCCACGATGCCGAGCAGCTCCGCGTATTTGCCCTCCTTGCCGACCTGCTTGACAAAGTATTGCCCGAGCGCAACGCAGCCGGAATAACTGTCCGACAGCATCTGCGACGTGGCCGCGTCAGTGGCGTTGATCTCGCGGTCAATGCAGAATACAGGCACGCCCGCCGCCTTGGCTTTGCGCACGTTGGCGACCGAACCGTTCGCATCCGTCGGATTGAACAGCACCGCCTTGTAACCACCGGCGATTAAATTCTCAAAATGCGCCGCCTCCTTGGCCGTGTCGTTCTGCGAATCGAAGACCGTCGCGTCATATCCCAGTTCAATCGCGCGCGCCTTCGCCGCCTCGCCCAGCACGACGAACCAGGGATTGTTCAACGTCGAGACGACAACGGCGATTTTTCCTTTCGACGCAGTTTGCGCGGAGGAGGTTTGAGTGAACAGCATCGCCGCCGTTGCGAGAGCAACCGCCGGTGCCAGTTTGAGCCAGTTTGTTTTCATATTTTTCGTGTGGTTCGTGTATTTCGTGGTTCAACTACAAAACTCGTTTCACCGCCTGTTTCCACCCGTCGTGAAATTTTTTAACTTCGGTCGCCTTCATGTGCGGACGAAAACTCTTGGACTTTCGCGGCAGCGCGGCCAGGTCGTTCAGCGATTTGCAAAGCCCAAGACCAAGCAAGCCCTGCATCGCCGCGCCCCAGGCCGAAGATTCGGCGACCTCAGACACTTTCAATTCCGCCCCGGTGATGTCGGCGGTGAACTGCATGATGAACTGGTTTCGCGTCGGCCCGCCGTCAGCGTGGAGATGCCGCAGTTTGATATTGGAATTCTCGCGCATCATGTCGAGCACGTCGCGGATCTGATACGCGATAGCCTCCTGCGCCGCGCGGACGATGTGTTCGCGTTTAGTAAAACCGGACATGCCCACAATCGCCGCCCGCGCGTCGGGTGCCCAATACGGCGCGCTCAAACCCGCGAACGCCGGGATGAGATAGACACCGCCATTGTCCTGCACACTCAACGCCAGCTTTTCCACTTCGCTGGCGCTGCCGATCATGCCGAGTTGATTTTTCAACCACTCAATCGTCGCCGCCGAAAAATTGATGATGCCTTCAAACGCGTAAGTTGGTTTGCCCTGCCAGACCCACGCCAGCGCGGTAACCGCACCGCGCTCGGAGACGTGAAACTTGTGGCCGATGTTCAACAGCACACTCGTGCCCGTGCCGAACGTGGCTTTCGCCGCGCCCGGCCGGTAGCAGTGCTGCGCGAACAGCGACGCCTGCGAATCGCCCATCACGCCGACGATGGGAACCGGTTTGGCAAAAATTCCATCCGCATCGGTCTCACCGAACCGCGCCGCGCTCTCGCGGACTTCCGGCAACGCGCGCATCGGCACGTCGAACAGGCGGCAGAGTTTTTCATCCCAGCGCAACTTGCCGATGTCGAACAGCATCGTGCGGCTGGCATTGGTGAAATCGGTGGCGAAAACTTTTCCGCCGGTGAGCCGGTGGATCAAAAATGTATCAATCGTGCCGATGACCGCCTCGCCGCTTCGCAACTTCGCCGCGATGCCGAGTTTTTCGGCGACGAGCCATTTTAGTTTTGGCGCGGAAAAATAAGTGTCCACCATCAGGCCGGTTTTCTGGCGGATAAAATTTCCGTGGCCGCGTGCGCGGAGCTGCTCACAGATCGGCGTGCCGCGCCGGCATTGCCAGACGATGGCGTTGTGCAGCGGCCTACCGGTCGCGCGGTCAAACACGACCACGGTTTCGCGCTGGTTCGCAAGGCTCAAGCCCGCGAGTTTGGAAATTTTCTTGGGATTGCGGTTCGCAATTTCTCGGATGACAGCAAGCACGTTCCGCCAGATTTCTTCCGCGTCATGTTCCACCCAGCCGGGTTGCGGATAAATCTGGCGGTGCGCCTTGGAGGCTTTGTCCAAAACTTTTCCGCGCGCGTCGAAGAGGACGGCCTTCGTCGCGGACGTGCTTTGATCAATGGCGAGGATGAAGCTCATTTCAAAAGTTCCGGCGGGGATTTTTGGCTCTTAGGAAAAGGCGTGCGGTCTGGCGGAACAAAATTTGCCTTCGCGTCCGGCGTGACGAAAACTGCCGAATAAAAGAAGCGCAGGACTTTCTTGCCCCAAAGTTCCGGGTGCTGTTCGTAAAAGGCATCGGCGTTTTCCGCCGGGCCGCCCTCACAAAGTGCGAAATAGACCAAGTGCATCCACGCTTGCGTCATCGTGTCGTGGTAGCCGCTCAACAACGATTCGGGAAGCTGTTTGGCTGCGTTGTAAGCTTTGATGCGTTCGCGGATGCGCGCCCGCGCCTGTTCAAACGGATAGCACCTTAAATATAAATAGGCGATTTTGATGTGCTGGCGATGATGCCAGTTTGCCAGCGGCCACGCGGTGGCTTCAAACTGCGCGAGGAAATCTTCGTCAGAAATCGGCCGTAATAATTTCATCGCCGCATCAGACAAACCTTCCATTGAAATGCCGTAGTGCCGGAAAATGTCCGCCTGCGCGCCGGGGACAGTTTCCTCGTCGGGAATGCCAACAATTTTGAGCGGAACATTTATTCCCGCCTGCATCAACACAGAAGCGCACGCTTCACCGAGTCCGCCGTGGACCAGGTGTTCCTCAACCGTAACAATGGCTTTGCATTCACGCCCGGCTTTCAAAATGGCTTCGGTGTCGAGCGGCTTGATGCTGTGCATGGAAATCACGCGGCAGTTCAAGCCTTGTTCCGCCAGTTTGCCCGCAGCAAGCACTGCATGAATCACCGTCTCGCCCGTTGCGATAAACGCCACGTCGTTGCCTTCACGCAAGGTGATGGCTTTGCCGACTTCAAACTTGGTTTCTGGTTTGTGGAGGTTGAACATCGCCGCCTTGCCGAAGCGGACGAACACTGGCTTGGTCGCCTTGGCCGCAAAGAGGATAGCCTGCCGTGACTCGATGTTGTCCGCCGGAACGATGATCGTGAGATTGTTGATCGCGCGCAGCACGGCGAGGTCATGCAGCGAATGATGCGTTGTGCCGAGCGCGCCGTAGCTCGTGCCGGAACTGATGCCAACCAGGACGGCGGGAACATCCGAGTAACAAACATCATTCTTAATTTGCTCCAACGAACGCGCGGTGAGAAAGCAGCTCGGCGAAACGCCGAACGATTTTTTGCCACACGCGGCGAGGCCAGC
>JANYDP010000276.1 GCA_025363535.1 Verrucomicrobiota bacterium
CCACTTCTTCATCTGCGTAGCCGAGGATGCACGCGCCCACGGCCATGATGCTCATGTCGGTGAACTCGCGGTCGTCGAGATCCCAGACGCGCGTGCCCTTGGCTCGCTTGAAGTACGACGGCCAGACTTCCGGCGCGAACATCTCCGGGCGCTTGGAGAGGAGTTGCGTGCCGCCGGGAATCAGGTGCTTGGCGGATTTGTAGAGGGTTGGGCCTTTCATCATAAATTATTTAGAAACTTGCCGGCAGGACGCCGGCACTTCCAGGGTCAGGCGTTCCAAAGTTTTTCGTAGCCTTCGTGGCCGATGCCGGATTCGTTCAACGCTTTGAGTTTTGGGTTCGCGGCGATGAACGCGAGCACGTCCTTCAAAAGGAAATGACGATCCGGCCGGTAGAGCGCGGCATAGACCTGCGTGATGACTTCAAAATCTTCGGGGCGGTCCACCGTGAGCCGCATTTTTGAGAGGTCCGTGTCGGCGAAAAGTTTTCCGAGCTTGAACAAATTTCCGTTGCGCCAGAGGTAGGGCGTGACGTGTTCGCGGTCGGGCTGCTTGGTGGCTTCGCGCCAGGCGCGTTCTAAAACGGCGAAGGGAAAAACTTCGCAGTCGAGTCCGTCGGGAAAGCGCGGCTGGGTTTCGTGAATCGCCCCGGCTCCGGTGGCGACGCTGAAATGGTCGTAACTGCCCGCGCGAAATCCGGCGACGAGCCGGCCGATCAATTCGGGATCGGCCAGCGGACAATCGGCGGTGAGGCGGAGTACCGTGGTGGCCCTGGCGCATTTGGCCGCGTTGTAAAAACGATCCAGCACGTCGTCTTCGCTGCCGGAATGGCAGGTGATTTTTTCCTGCGCGCAGAAGTCGCGGAGCACGTCGTTCTGGGGAAGCTCCGAGGTGGCGATCATCACCGAATCCACGCCGGGCGCGGCTTGGACGCGGTGAACGATATGCCAGAGCATCGGGTGACCGGCGAGCGGCTTGAGCACTTTGCCCGGCAGCCGGGTGGAACCCATGCGGGCTTGAATGATGGCGACGGTGGACATTATTCGTTGTGGTTTTTTGGCGGCACCCAGGTGTTGCGGACGTGCTTGAACGGACGCAGACCATCGCTCGGATCGGCGCGCCAGTCGCGGTCGGGCAGTTCGGCGGGCACGGGAATTTTCACGCCATCACCATCGGCGGTCTGGCCGACGCGCACCATTTTGATGACTTCACCGATTTGATTTGGCAGCCAGCAGTGGCCGGCGGCGAACTCGTCGCCCTTGCCGTCGAGATCCAGATGAAACTCCACCATCGTTGCGCCCCAATGTTCGACCGCGCGCATCACGACGCCGGGACTGACGGTGTGATCCGACCAGCCGACGGGAACTTTGAACGCGTCGCGCATCGTGCCGATGGCGGCGAGGTTCGCCTGATCCGCCGGCGTGGGATAGCTCGAGGTGCAGTGCAGCAGCGTCAAGTCCTGGCAGCCCTGCGCGCGGGCGTGTTTCACGGCGTCGCCGATTTCATCCATCGTGGCCATGCCGGCGGCGAGGACGAGCGGCTTGCCGGTTTTGATGCAGGCGCGATGCAAGTCGTGCCAGAGCAGTTCGTAGGAGGCGACTTTGAAAAACTCGACGTGCGTCCGCAGCTCCTCGACGGCTTCGATATAAAACGGCGTGCAGGAAAATTCAATTTTCCGTTTGTGGCAATGTTCGGAAAGGGCGGGCAACATTTCGACGGGCAACTCCCACTCCTTGCGACGGCGCAGGCGCGCGCTCTTGGCGAGGACTTCGGGTGAGAAAAGCTGGTCAATCTTGAACAACTGAAATTTGACGGCGTCGCAGCCGACGTCGGCGGCGGCGTCAATAAAGTCCAGCGCGCGTTTGAGGTCGCGGTTATGATTGCTGGAGACTTCGGCGACGAAGCGGGTGCGGGAATTTTTCACGGGGTTGGTTTTTTCCATACGATTTCCAGCCGGGGATGTGTTTCGCCGGCAAAACCTTTTTTGAAGGAGCTGATGTTGAGTTCTTTTGGCGTCGGCGGCGTGGCGCCCTGTTGCGGAAACAACTGCTCGCCGGATTCAAAAAACTGGCAGCCGATTTTTTTGGCCTGCAAGATCGCGGTCCAGAGAACGATGTGGCCGAGCGGTTTTTCAAACAGCTCGCGCTTGGAAGCGGACACGCCGTAGAAGCAATACTTCGCGCTGTGGAGAAACAGGGCGGCGGTGACGAGTTGTCCGTCCAGGTCGCCGAGGACGGCAAG
>JANYDP010000279.1 GCA_025363535.1 Verrucomicrobiota bacterium
TATAAACTTTATGCCAGCGATGGCGCAGCCAGTGATTTTAATGTCAAACCCGGGAAGGAAATAGATCCTGAAAAGTGCGGCTGGAAACTGATTGCCAAAGTTGACACCCGATCTGCGGCCACCAGCATTGGCGGGCAATATGGCGCAAGCATTTCGGACAGTGATGGCGTCATTGGCAAGTATCGCCATCTTTTGTTCGACATCACCCGGACCGAAGCCGACGACAGTTTTGGAAACACCTTTTTCAGCGAGATTGACGCGGTTGAATTGAACGCGCCGACGGAGTCCGTGGCGTCGGTGGCCACGCCGCCCTTCGTCATCAAGTCCAGCGACGGCTATTGTGAGATCACCATTGACACCGCCAAAGCGCCGGACCTCAAGGACTGGGCAGAGCAGAAATTGGCGCCGGTGCTGGCCGAATGGTTTCCGCGCATTGTCGCGGCGCTGCCTAGCGAGGGTTTTATTGCACCCAAAAAATTCAGCGTGGCTATCCGTCCCGGTGATGGCGTTGCGGCGACGAGCGGGACACGCATCACCGCGAACTCGGCTTGGTTTCGGCGCGAGCTCAAGGGGGAAGCCGTCGGCGCACTCGTCCACGAAGTCGTGCATGTCGTCCAGCAATATTGGAGTCCCCGGCGCAATAATCCGCAGGCGACCCGTGCGCCCGGCTGGCTCGTGGAAGGCATTCCAGATTATCTCCGCTTTTTCAAATTTGAACCGCAGAGCCACGGTGCGGATTTGATCTGGCTGCAAGGTCGCCGAAACGTGACGCTCAAGTACGATGGCATGTACCGCATCAGCGCCAACTTTTTGGATTACGTCGTGGAGCACTACGACAAGGACCAAAGCCTCATTGGCAAAGTGAATGCCGCCTGCCGGCAGGGCAAATACACCGACGAGATGTGGAAGGATTTGACCGGCAAGACGCTCACGGAGTTGAATGACGACTGGAAGGCTTCCGTAAAAAATCAGCTCACGGCCAAAGCCGAGTCCGGTATTAACGTAATCACCGACGCCGAGAAAACCGCTGGCTGGAAACTGTTGTTCAACGGCACGGACCTCGCCGGCTGGCACAACTTCAAGCGCGAAGGCGTGCGTCCGGGCTGGCAGGTGAAAGATGGCGCGCTGGTTTGCGTTGATCCCCACGACGCGGGCGACATCATCACCACCGAAAAGTTCGGCGCGTTTGAATTGGAGCTTGATTACAACATTTCCGAAGGCGGCAACAGCGGCATCATTTTCCACGTCACGGATGAAGGCGGCGCGGTGTGGGCGACGGGACCGGAGTTCCAGTTGGAGGACAACGCCAAGGCCGCCGACCCACAGCGTTGCGGCTGGCTCTACGCGCTGTATCAGCCGGCGGATGATTCGCAGACCGGCAAGCCGCTGGACGCCACCAAGCCGGCGGGCCAGTGGAATCACGTCCGCCTCGTCATCAGTCCGGAAAAATGTGAGCACTTCATCAATGGCGTGAAATATTTTGATTATGTGATGGGCAGCGACGATTTCAATGCGCGCGTGGCGAAAAGCAAATTTGGGAAGATGCCTCAGTTCGCCAAGTCCGACACTGGTTTTCTCGCGCTGCAAGGCGACCACGGCCAGGTTTCCTTCCGCAACATCAAGGTTCGCCCGATCCCTGCGAAAAAATAAACCCAGGCTCATAATGAATCGGCGCAATTTTTTGGCGACGACCTCCTCGCTCGGTGCCGCGCTAGCTCTGGGAGCGGCCCCGAGCGAGGTTCCGCCCGCCCGCCCAGTTAGCAAAAAGCGGATCAAGCTCGGCCTCGCCACGTATTCCTACTGGCATTTCCGCGATCCGAAAGTGTCCATTGAAACTGTTATCGAGAAAGCCGCTGAGATGGGCGTGGAAGCGCTCGACATTTTGCACCGGCAGATGGACATCCCGGAAAAAGAACCGCTCACGGCGGAGCATCGCGTGTATCTGCAAAAACTCAAGCGGCTGGCCTTTCGCAATGGCATTGCTCCTGTCTGCCTGTCCACGCATCAGACCTTCGTCAGCCCTGATCCGGCCGTGATAACCGCGAATGTTGAGCACACCAAAAAATGCATCGAGATCTGTCATGAGATGGGAATTCCGTGCCTGCGCGTCAACACCGGCCGCTGGAACACGACCGGCGATTTTGATGAGCTGATGAAAAATCGCGGCATCGAACCGATCCTGCCCGGCCACACGGAAGCGGAAGGTTTCAAGTGGTGCGTGGACGGCATTGAACGCTGTCTGGGCAAGGCGGCGGAGTGCGGCGTGATGCTCGCGCTAGAAAATCATTGGGGCCTCGCGCGCACACCCGAAGGTCAGCTCCGCATTCTCAACAGCATTCAATCCCCGTGGCTAGGTGCATTAATGGACACGGGAAATTTTCTCGAAGACCCGTACGACAAGCTGAAGCTGATTGCGCCGAAGACGGTTTATGTGCAGGCCAAAACTTATTTCGGCGGCGGCGAGTGGTACACGCTCGACCTCGACTACTGGCGCATCGCGAAGATTCTGGCCGACGCGAACTACACCGGCTACGTCTCGCTGGAATATGAAGGCAAGGAATCACCCGACATCGCTGTGCCGAAAAGCATCGCCCTCTTGCGGGAGGCATTCGCTTCGTAGATCTGTTGAATTAAAAAATGAAATCGCGCGGGTTCATTTTGTCTTGTGGATCAGTGGCCATTGCCTTGTTCTTCAGCGCATTTTCCTTCTCCTTCGCCGCGAACATGACGCCCATCGCCGTTACCGGTTTCAACCGGGACGTGGTGGTGGAAACGAATGCGTCCGGCCCGCCGTTCGGCAGTGTGGCGCTCGAACTTAATCCCGGCGAAAACCTGGCGTTCTATCAGGCGGGCTTGCCGGGCAAGACCCAAGGGTTGCCGGCGACCGGTTTGTTCACCAGCGCAGTGGGGGACGGAACTCAATTTCAGTTTCAATCCTACACCAGCAGCAATGCACTAGTGTTGAGCAGCGGAACTGGGATCAACTCTGGCACGCTGACGCTGGCCACGCCGCAGATTTACTCGCGAATCGCGGTGCTCGCCAACTCGGCCAGCGGCGGCGGCACGCCCACCTTGACATTGTATTTCAATGACGGCAGTTCGTTCGCCACGACTTACAACGCGCCAGATTGGTTCAACGGCAGCGGGTTCGCCTTGCAAGGCATGGAGCGGATTGATCTGACTTCCGGCAGCACTTCCGGCGGCTCGACTAATCCGCGCTTCTATCAAACGTCCATTGACCTCGCGGCTGCTCTGGGGGCCAACAACAAACCGCTCATTAGCCTCACCTTTGCGCAGGCGATCGGGGCAGGGGCGACGGGCATTTACGCGGTCAGCGGCGAAGTGGCGGCGCAAACTCCGGCGGTGATCACGAGCCAGCCCACCAACGCAACCGTGTCGGAACTTGCCGCGACAAATTTTTCCGCCGTTGTGGGCGGCAATCCGTATCCGTCGTTGCAATGGTATAAAAACGGAATTCCAATTCCCGGCGCGACGAATCTAACTTGCGCAATCACGGCTGCGGCCTTCGCTGACAACAATGCCATGTTCCGATTGGTCGCCACGAATTTTGCCAACAGCACCGGATACTCGGTCACGAGCAGCGTCGCAGTGCTGACCGTCGTTGCCGATACGAATCCGCCGTCGCTGATCGGCGCGCAATCGCTGGGTTTGATACAGGTGCAGGCCAGTTTTTCCGAACGCATCAAGCTGACCACGGCGACGAATTTGGCGAACTATTTCATCACTGGAACCAACGGCAGTGTTGCCATTTCCAGCGCCGCTCCGGATGCGTCGCAAAGCAGCGTGGTGCTCAATGTGGCCGCCCTGATAGACGGCGCGACCTACACACTCACGGTTAATAATCTCACCGATCAATCGGCGGCGGCGAACGTCATCGCCTCCAACTCACACACCAATTTCACAGCCTCGCCATATACACCGCTGGCCGTTGGTGGCGCGACGCCGACGGGAAGTTTTGTTCCGGTTGTGAATGGCTTCGATCTTTCCGGTGGCGGTGCCGACTTGGGCGGAACCAATGATCAATTTCAATTCAACTATCTCCAGCGCACGGGCGACTTTGATGTGCTGGTAAGATTGGGTTCCCTGACGCTGGCCGATGCCTGGTCGGAAGCGGGCATGCTGGCGCGCGAAGATCTGACGCCGGGAGCGCGCTCCGCGAGTGTGATGGCGACGCCGACCATCAGCGGCTGCTATTTTCAATCGCGCAGTGTGACCAATGGGGCCACGACCTTGTCCGGTTCGTTGCCGGCAAATTATCCGAACACCTGGCTCCGCCTCAAACGTGTGGGCGGCGTGTTCACTGGCTTTGCAGGATTCGACGGCCAGAGCTGGACGCAGTTGGGCACAGTCACCATTGCGATGCCGACGACGATTTATTTTGGCTTCGCGATTTCAAGTCACAACGCCAGCCAGACTTCCAAAGCGGCCTTTCGGGATTTTGCCAACGTGACCAACTCAAGCGTCGCCGGGCCGCTGGCGATCGAGCCGCTGGGTCAATGCAGCCGGCGCACGAGCCTGGTCATTTCGGAAATCATGTACCACCCGACGAACAGCCTGCTGGAGTTCGTGGAAATTTTCAATTCGCGCGGCGAG
>JANYDP010000311.1 GCA_025363535.1 Verrucomicrobiota bacterium
CATCCATCGGGAGCGGCCCCACGGGCTGATTGGCCGCGTCCGCGTAATACCAGAGCGATTGCGATTCGGGGGAGGGATTCACAGGTGACGCGCTCATGCGCAGAGTTGTAGTGCGAAGCGAGGGCAGACTTCAACACTACCGTTGAGAGGGTGTCCAAATTTTGCGCGGGCTGTGACGCTGGCAGCCCGTGAAAGGCAAAACCTTGGCGTCACTACTCCGCCGCTTGCGCGAACTGCGCGACGCGCACGGGCTGACACAAGAGGCGTTCGCTGAGTTGGCTGGAATGAGCTACAAGTATTACCAAGCGGTAGAGGCCGGGCGGAAAAAGGAGCTTCGCCTTTCGACATTGGAAAGACTCGCCGCCGCATACGGAATTGAGGTTTGGGAACTGCTCGCCCCGCCCATGCCGAAAGTGCGCCTGACCGCCGCGCCAAAGCGCAAGCGCCAGCCGAAACGCTAGACGCCGGGCGGAAGCGGACGCCGCCGCACGCGGCACACGGGCGCACCCTTGGCACCCGGTTGCACCGGGGCAAGATGCGAGAGGTCTAGGGCGGGGTATTTCACTTTCTCCATTTGCTCCCGAAGCACTTGGAGCCTCGCCCCTGTGCCGTAATTTTTCTCCTCACTGCGCCTCTCGTTCCCCCACCCGCCCAACGCTTCCGCAAAATCAGTGGAAATCTCCGCGTCGCGCAGAGCATCGCGAAAATGATGCCGGAAACTGTGAAACGTCGCTTTGCATTCTTTGCCGAGCGCAGTTCGCACGAATCGGCTGAACCACTTTGAAAACGGATTGGAGAAATATCCCCCCAAGCCGCACACCAAATCCGGGAACAGGCGCGGGTGCGAAGCATCGCCCCGCCGTTCCGCAACGAAGTCGAGAAAACCGATGCGAAGCAACTCCGAGTGAATCGGCACACGGCGCTTGCTCTGTTCCGTCTTTAGCTTCTTTTCGCACTTGCGCCCGTCCGCCCGCTCTTTGCGGATTTCAAAAAAATGCACGCCCTTTTCTTCGCACACGTCCTCCGTATAAAGCTGGCAGGCTTCATTCAATCGGAAGCCGTGAAACAGCGAAAGCAACGGAACCCAAAAGCGGCCCCGGCGCAGCCGGTTCTTGCCGGGTTTTGCAAAGCCCGCCTCATCATCCTCGCATCCCGTGTAGAGCGGCGCACGGAATAGACTGTTGAGTTCTTCCACGGTGAACATCGCTTTCCGCGTTTTCTCCATGCCTCGCGCAATTTTCTTCAACACGAAAGATTCTGTCGCGGGGTTCGATTCCATCCATCGCTTTTTCACAGCGAAATTGAAAATCGCCGTGATGTTCACGAAGTAGTGTTCCAGCGTCTTTGAACTGAGCCGGCTTTGCTCGCCACGCTTGTCCGCCGCCGCGATTGCATCTCTCAGCGTGAGTCCCGGAAATCGCTTCGTGGCGTTCGTTGGAGCACATTTCAACAACTCGAAAAGTTCTTCGATTTTGTCGTCTGTAATTTCGGCAATCGGCGTGTTCTCGCCGAAAAATTCCCGGAGAGCACGTACCGGGCTTGCGTAACCTTTTTGGGTTGTGCCTGCGAGAATCATGCCCGCTTGCTTCTTGGCAAAGAGCCGCAACAACTCGCCGAGCGTGATTGCCGGTTTCAGCGGGTGCGTCTGCGATTGAGCGGGCACGTTTCGGAACAGCGGATCGCGAGGGTCAAACTCGTTGGGCGTGATTGCAGTTTGCCCCGATTCAATCTGCAAGTGAGCAAACAGATTGCGGAACAGCGGATCGCGGGGGCGAATCGGTTTGTGATTCAGACGGTCAATCCTTCGCTCCAAATTCTCCACCCACGCCTTGCGAAAAAGCGGGCGGAGCTTCTGAAACGCGGGACTGTCCTTCGCGCACTCAATCCCCTCTCGTTTTAGAAATGCCTCCAAGTCTCGGCTCCCATCGTCCGCCTCCAAGCTCTCAGTCCCCCCGGAATAAACGGCTACATCCGTCCGCACGGTGTCCAACTTGTCCGCGAGTTGTTCTAGGGGAATGTAGATGCCCTGAGTCTCCCACCATTCATCCGAATCCCTTTCGAGTTCGACGAACCAGCGAGCACTCAATCTGCGGGCTTCGTGCTCACTGATTTCGCAAAGGGTCGCACTGTCCAACGCACGGCTTTTCTCGTCAAATTCGTTTTGGATTTTCGCCCCCGCCGCTCGCACACGCCTGACAGCCTCCCGGCGGTCGGAAGTTCCGAGGGATTTTCTGCAAATTTCTTTTTTGCCGTAGAGCGGGCGAAGCTCTGTCGGCACTCGCATGTTGAGGTAGTAGCGTCCTTGGCGAAGGAGCAAACCCGACTGTGCTGGC
>JANYDP010000314.1 GCA_025363535.1 Verrucomicrobiota bacterium
CTGGCTGATGTTGTATCGGATGACGGTGTCCTCGTTGTAGGAACGGCCCGGCGAGCAGATGAGAAAGAAGCCGCCGGCGTTGTCGTGGCTGTAGTTGTATTGGAAGAGCGAGCGACGGCAGAGATAGTCCGAGTCAAACCCCTGCCCGTCCTTGGTGCCTTTCATGCCGGAGACTTCGTTGAACTGGATGAGCGTGTCATCACAATCAAATGGCCAGATGCCGGCAGCGTAATCGTCGCACCGCATTCGGCCGCCGTGAATCACGTTGCTTTCGATGATGCCGCCGTTGCTGCCCCAGAGCTTGATGCCGTCGCCGCCGATATCTTCGAGTTGGTTGCCGCGAATGACTACGTGAAGGCTGCGCGTACGGCTGCCGTTGCGCTGGCAGATGCCGTTGCGGTCGGTGCGGACGACGCGGCAGTTCTCAATGAGCAAATCATCGAAGCGCGACTGGTTACGGCTTCGGCTCTCGAAGAAAATGCCGCAGCCTTCTTGTTCCTTGCGCAGATCGCCGTTCACGTCGTGGACGAATAAATTGCGGAGCTGAATGTGGCGCATCGTGCCGAAGCCGTCAGTGACGACGCGGATGCCCGTGCGCCACGGCGCGCGATTGGTGCCGAGGTTGGTGATTTCCAAATCGCTGACCTCCCAAAACTCGACGTTGCGGAGCAGCAGCGTGTCGGGAAATTTTCCTTCACCATCAAGGCGCGGCAACGGGCCGTCACCAAACTTGCCGATGGTGATGGGAAGAATCTTTCCGTCCACCTCAGCGCCGGAACCTTGTGGGCAAAGCTGGCCGGAGAAACTTGAGCCAGCCTTGAACAACAGTTGGTCGCCAGGTTGGAAGACATGTGTGTTGACTGGTGCCAGACTTTTCCACGCCTCCGTTTGCGAAGTGCCGCTGCGCGCGTCATCGCCAGTATTGCTGTCCCCGTAGTACGTGGCGGTACGAGCATTCGGCGCACTGAGCGTCAAGACCGCCAGAATCAGATTCATTCGTGATTTCATTCCTGCCAGACAGTCACGCCCGCCGTCGGCACTTCGGTGGCACCAAAGAAAATCTTCGCGCCCTTGGCAATCGGCGCACGTTGCTGTTTCTCCGTGAAGTTGGTCGCGATCCAGAAACCGTCCCGCCAGTCCACCAGGAAGCCATCGGCGAAATTTTCCACTGCCACACTCGCGCGCGGGAAGACGCCGCGCACGAGCTGCGCTTCGAGATCACCCTGCTCGGAATCCACGCCGATGTAAGTCACCGTGCCCTTGCCGAGCTTGCGCGTCACGGCGGCGGGTTTGCCGGCATAAAACTGGTCGGCGTGTTCGGCGATGACGCTTGTGCCGGAGTTCGGTTCGAGAATTTCCGCCCAGCTTGTCCACGCGTAAATTTTCTTGCCGACTTTCACCTTGCCGGAATTCGGCACCGGCAGGGTGTCGTAGAATTCTATCTTCGCGCCGATGAGACCCAGAATCGGCATGGCCCATGGGCCTTCCCACAAATGTCCGCGCCGGTCTTTCTGTCCGGTGCGACAAGTGAGGATCAGGTGACCACCTTGCTCGGCGTAATCTTTCCAGCGTTGCACCAACTTCTCATCCACTAATTGAACCGCCGGCACGACGAGAAACGGATACTGGTTGAAATCCTTTTCCTCGGTGATGACATCCACCGGTGCACCAAGGCGCTTGAGCGCGCGATAGGATTTCAAGATGTGGCCCATCGTATCCCAGCGAATGGTTTGCTTGTGATCGTCAATGTCCCATCGGCTCTCGACGTTGTAGAGCAGGGCGGTGCGACGCGCGGCGTAGGCGGCGGGTTCTTTGGCATCGGGCTTCAAAAGTTTTCGGAGCAGCGCAATTTCCTGGGCGGCCTGGGAATATTGCTCGCCGCCGGGCGTGGGCGTGACACCGTCGGTGCCGACGAGGCCGTAATGATATTGCTCCGCACCAAACAGCGGCTCGCGGTAGCGGTAGGTGCAGACGAGCTTCGCGTTCGCGGCGAAGGCGCGCATGATCCAGAGATGAATCGCGCCGGGATATGGCTGCGGGTTCACGTCGCCCCAGTTCACTTGGCCGGGCTGCAATTCCATCAGGCCTTCAAAGCCGTTGATGCTCCGGTGAAAATCGTGCGAGAAGGACATCTCCGCCGCGCCACCGAGACGAAAACCAAGTGGGCCGGTGTTCAAATTTCCGTGCGCGGGATAATGTGTCCAGGTGATGATCTCGAAATCCTTGCCGAGCAGCGCCGGGTTCACCGCGTTGAACATATGCATGAAGTTGCTCGTGATCCACTGGCGATTGCCACAGTGCTTGCGCAAGACGCCGGTTTGAAAGCGCAAATAATCCGCCGCCTCGTCGGCGAACCAGCGTTGCGAATCCAGGAGCGCGTGTTCGTTGATTTGTGCAACGAGTTCCTTCGTATTGGGCAAACGAATCTGATCGAAGTTCTGATACATCTGCGACCAGAAGGCGTTGCCCCAGTCTTCGTTTAACTTTTCAATCGTGCCGTATTTGGCCTTCAACCACGCGCGGAACTTCGTCTGACATGCATCGCAGAAGCAAGGCTCCTTGCCGTAATGACTCAGTTCATTGTCGAGCTGCCAGCCCCAGACGCGCGGGTCGTTGCCGAAACGTTTGCCGAGTTCGGCGGTGATCTTGCCAACGTATTCGCGATAGGTCGGCGTGCTCCAACAACCTTGCTGCCGCGTGCCGTGCAACATCTTCCGGCCCGTCGCATCCACCATGAGAATCTCGGGATGCTTTTCGGAAAGCCACACGGGCGGCGTCGGACTCGGCGTGCAGAGAACGACTTTCAAACCTTGTTCGGCACAGAGTTGGACGTTGCGTTCGAGCCAGTCGAAATCAAATTTCCCTTCCGTGGGTTCCATGAACGCCCACGCGAATTCGCCCATGTGGACGAATTCCAGGTTCATCTTCTTGATGTTGGCGATGTCGCGCGCCCATTGGTTCGACGGCCACGCCTCCGGGTAGTAATACACGCCGATCGGCATGAGGTCGGCTTGGGGAAACGGCGCGAGATCGGCAGCGGTGGCGACGTGGGTGGCCATGCTGAGGAGGGCGAGGAAGGCTGGGAGTTTCATAAGTTATGCGGGAGTAAATCAAGTTGTCCGCGCGAACGAAACTTGAAAAATACAGGGCATCCTGCCTGGGGTGTGATGAAAGTCGGGTGAGGGTATTTGATGGAGCGCGAGCGGTCCCTCGCTCGCAGGGCGTGGAAAGTGAAAGGCGGATGAAAGAAATCCATGTCTGTGGGAGTGCCGGCGTACTGCGGACGGGAGACCGTCCGCGCTCCGCGACAAGCAACCAGCACCTCACCCGGATTTAATCACACCCTCCTGCCTGCCGTAGAGCCGGGGCTTCCAGCCCGGCGGAACGGGGCCACGGTGAAATCCGTGCCGCCAAAACTTTTCAACGCGCTGGATCGGTCGCACGCTCTTTCCAGGCGGGACGCCGGACGCTACCGCTCAAGTTCGCCCGCCGTTTTCCGATAGTCGCTTGGCGGGATCGTTGTGTCCGGCCAGCGAAATTTATGAAAGACCGTTTATCGAAATGGCTAATCGTGGGGCTGACGAGTCTGCTCCTGTTGCACCCGGCCCGCGCCAACGACCCGAACCCGGCGCAAAAGTCCATGGGCTTGCTGCGCAAAACCACGCTGGCCTTGTTGCAGGAAGGCAACGAACGCTTCGTCTGCGGCGCGCTCAAGCATCCCAACACCGACCAGAGCCATCGCTCGCTCGCCGCGCTGGAAGGGCAGGAACCGTTTGTCACCGTGCTGTCGTGTTCCGATTCGCGTGTCCCGGTGGAACTGATTTTTGACCGCGGGGTCGGCGAAATTTTCACCGTCCGCGTGGCGGGCAACGTCGCGGACACGGATGAGATTGCGACGATTGAATATGGTGTCGGCCATCTGCACACGCCGGTGGTGATCGTCATGGGCCACAGTCGTTGCGGCGCGGTCACCGCCGTGGTTAAGGATGTCGAACTCGAAGGACTGCTGCCGCAATTGGTGGATAACATCAAGCCCGCCGCTGAACTCGCCAAGCACGAGGGCGGTGAAGAATCGGTCGTAATCGCCAATGCCATCAAGGCGAATGTGTGGCAGTCCATTTCCGATCTGCTGCGCCGCAGCGCCATAGTCCGCACGGAAATTGAAGCGGGTGGTGTAAATGTGATCGGGGCGATTTACAATTTGGAAACCGGAACCGTGGACTGGCTGGGGGAACATCCTGATCAGAAAAATATTCTTGGCACCTACAAGCCGGAAGGCAAACCGGTCGCCACGATTCCCGACGCCGTGGCACCACACGGACCCGCCCCGGGTTTTCAGATACCCAACGCGCCCGTCAAAAAAAGCCCGTCGGTGGCGAGCGCCGAACACTCCGAAAACAGCGAACACTCGGCGCACGCGCACTGAAGTGGCGTCGGAAGAATTCCGAAATAACCCTCTAACCCGCGCGCTTGTGCGGCATGTTGGCCGCCATTTTCCCTTCTGGATTCTGCCGCGCGCCTTCGCTAATCTCCGCGACTATGTTCGACATGATCACGGCTGAAATCAGCACCGCTGCGGAAAAACTCACGCATCTGCGGAGGTTTCTTTGACGTCGCCAGTGCGCAGAAGCGCCTGGACGAACTGAATTCCCTGATGGCGGGGGACACCTTCTGGAACAACCGCGAACAGGCGCAGAAGGCCATCGAAGAGGCGAACTCCCTCCGCAACAAAATCGAGCCACTGCTCAAGGCGGAAAAGCAGTTGGAAGATTTTCGCGTGATGACGGAGCTGGGCCAGTCCGAGCCGCCGGCCGAACAGACCAAGCTGGTCAAGGAACTCGAAGCCGATCTCGCGAAGTTTTTCAAGACGCTCGAAGCCACGGAACTGCGGGTCTTCCTCAACGGCCCGCACGACAAGAACAACTGCATCCTCAGCATCAACTCCGGCGCGGGCGGCACGGAGGCGTGCGACTGGGCAGGGATGCTCCTGCGCATGTACCAGCGCTGGGCGGAATCGCGCGGCTGGGAAGTTGAAGTCACCGACGCATTGCCCGGCGAAGGCGCGGGCATCAAAAGCGTCACGCTGCTCATCCAGGGTGAAAACGCCTACGGTTTTTGCAAAGCTGAACGCGGCGTGCATCGTCTGGTACGCATCTCGCCGTTCGACTCGAACAAACGCCGCCACACGAGTTTCGCCAGCGTGGACACGATTGCCGAACTGGAAGAGAACACCACCGAGATCGTCCTCCCGCCCACGGAATTTTCCGTGGACACCTTCCGCTCCGGTGGCAAGGGCGGGCAGAACGTGAACAAAGTCGAAACCGCCGTCCGCATCACGCACATCCCGACCGGGCTAGTCGTGGCGTCGCAGGCGCAACGCTCGCAGCATCAAAACCGCGCCACGGCGATGAAGCTGTTGCTCTCCCGGATTTTCGCGCAGCGCGAGGACGAGGCGAAGGCGGACATGGAAAAATTTTACGGCGAAAAAGGCAGCGTGTCCTGGGGCAACCAGATTCGCAGCTACGTCTTCCAGCCGTATCGCATGGTGAAGGATCTCCGCACCGGCGTCGAAACCAGCAACGTGCAAGCCGTGATGGATGGCGACCTCGATCCCTTCGTGAACGGCTGGCTCCGCGCGGGCGGACCGCTGAAGCGGATGCAGGGAGTCAAAGATGAAGAAGAATAGCCATGAGTGACTCGATGCAAAAACAAGAATGGAGCTTTAACACGGACGCTTGGGCGGACGAACAAAAACTTCCAGGGTTTGGAAAGCTTTTGAAATCGTGGCTACAGGTTCACCAAAAATTTTGCAATAGTTGTCGTCCTGAAAACTCCTGGGAAGATGAATTCAAAGAATGGTCGCAAGTGGGCTTTCTTTCAAATGCGGGTGTTTTAATTGGTGGAATCGCGCTGGAAGAGTGGGAGGCTCCTAAAACGTCTAATTCAGGTGATGGACGCAATGACCTTTTTTTACGGTTGCCAACACAAAATCAAACTCAGGATTATTTTATTGAGGCAAAGCGGGGCTGCATTGATTTACCCAAATCGGAAAATGACTGGGCGAAAGAGCTTTCCAAAGTGATGGGCGATGCAATCAAAGGTGCAAAAGAGTTGGATAAGAAACTATTGCTTCCTCATAAAGGAAAGGCCGTTGCAGTTTCATTTTTAATTTTAAAATTCGACGGTGAGGACACAGCCAATCTTGATGAAAGAACTTCCACTCTGCTCCATTACATTCGGGTGAAACAAGGTGAGCAGCTTGGTCTAAATGCGTTAGCTTCAATTTTCTTTAGTGCGGAGGATTTCCAGAAGAACCGACTTGAGCGGAAAGAAAAAGATACGAATGACAAAAACAATGAATTTGTCGGAATGATTTTCATGGCAAAGCAAGTTGATCTAACATGAACATTCTCGACAAGATCGTTGAACAAAAGAAACGCGAAGTCGCGCTGCTGCCCGCGCGGATCATCGCCGCCGGCGATTTGCGCGACGCCATGCTGGAACACGGCGAACGGCGGAACTTTCTCGGCGCGCTGCGTAAGCCCAAGATGGGTTCCGTGGCACTGATCGCCGAAGTAAAGAAGGCCTCCCCGTCCATGGGCATCATCTGCAAAGACTTTGACCCGGTGCGCATCGCGAAAGACTACGAAGCAGCGGGCGCGAGCTGTCTGTCCGTGCTGACTGACGAACAATTTTTCCAAGGCTCGCTGGATTATCTCCGACAGATTCGCGCCGCAGTGAAGCTGCCATTGCTGCGCAAGGATTTCATCATTGATAAACGGCAGATTCTCGAAGCCATCGAATGGGGCGCGGATGCCATCCTGCTGATCGTCGCGATTTTGACCGACGAGCAACTGGCAAAATTCCATTCCCTCGCCATCGAGGCCGGCCTCGCCGTTCTGGTGGAAGTCCACGACGACGAAGAATTGAACCGGGCGCTGAAAATTTCTCCGGCGTTGCTCGGCGTGAACAATCGCAACCTGAAAACCTTCAAAGTGGATTTGGCTACGACGGAAAATCTCGCGCCGCGCATTCTCAAAAACGGTTCGCTGCTCGTCGCCGAGAGCGGCATCCACACGCCTGCCGATGTCGCGCGCGTGGCGAAGTGCGGGGCCGGGGCCATTCTCGTCGGCGAATCGCTCGTGAAGCACGGCGATATTCAGGCGCGGGTGAAGGCGTTGCTGGCCGCTCCGATTTGACAGTTGGTTTTTCAGCGGAAACCAAAGACCACCCCGATGGCGTGCAGGGTGAAGTCGGTCACCACCGTCAGCGTGTGCTGCACCGGGCGGAGTTGCAGCACCAGGATCAGCAGAAAAATTCCGTAACGGGAAATCTCATAATATGTTTCGTAGCTCATGCCGGTGAGCACACGCATGACCCGCGAACCGTCCAGCGGCGGGATCGGGATGAGGTTGAAAAAGCACAGCAACAAACTGAGCCGCGCAAAATCACCGCACATATCTACCATGTCCGGCAACCCGACGTACACGCCCACGCGCGCCAGCCCCACGAGCACAACGGCCAGCAGCAGATTCATCAGCGGCCCGGCCATGGTGATCAACACATCATCCACGCGCGGATTCGGCAGGTTGTTCAAGTTCACCGGCACGGGCCTGGCCCAGCCGATCAGAAACCGTCCCGCACCCGGCACCAGCAAACCGAGCAGCGGCAGCAACACCGTACCAATCGGATCAATGTGAACTAGCGGATTCAACGACACACGACCCTGAAGCCGCGCCGTGTCGTCGCCACATTTCCACGCCGTCCACGCGTGGCCGAACTCATGCAACGTCAGTAACATCACCAGGCCGAGGTAGCTGATCAGTCCGTCTATCAACATGCTTTGCGTCATGAAACGGCAGGCTACCAACCGCACCGCGCCGCGTCGAGGCGGGAGACCGGGTTCACGGCACGATTGACTTTCACGCGAAGAACTGGTGACCTTGGCCCGCAGCAAAATTCAAAAATCCGCCTGATGACCGTCAGCCAATGCCTGCGTCAACCCGCCAGCCCGCGATGAAAGTTCTCATCTTCGCGCATGTGCCGCCGCCGCATCACGGCCAGAGCTACATGGTCCAGTTGATGTTGCAGGGCTTCGGCGGCGACTGCCGTAAAAACACCGGGGCCGCGGCCACCTCGCCCTATCAGATCGAGTGCTACCACGTGGACGCCCGCGTCTCCAAAAAACTCGAGGACATCGGCGACATGCGCTTTGGAAAGATTTTCCTGATGCTCGGTTTTTGCGCACAGGCCATCTGGTGCCGGTTCCGTTACGGGGTGGATAATTTATATTTCATCCCTGCGCCCGGCAAACGCTCGGCGCTTTACCGCGACTGGCTGGTCATGTTCGTGTGCCGCCCGTTTTTCAAGCGCATCATCCTGCACTGGCACGCCGCCGGGCTGGCCAAGTGGCTGGAAACCTCCGTGCAAATCCGCTGGCGCGCCATCACCTACCGCGCGCTCAAAGCCGCCGACCTGTGCATCGTGCTTTCCAACTACAACCGCGCCGACGCCGAAAAACTCCTGCCCCAACGCATCCGCATCGTTGGTAATGGCATCATGGATCCGTGTCCGGGCTACAGCCGCGACCTGCGGCCGCGCCGGCAGTTGCGCCGCGAGCTACGCGCAAAACTGCTGGCTGGACAGCCGCCGTCTGCCGAAGAACACGCCCAGGCCGGCGGCGACCCGGAAGTTTTTCACGTCCTTTATCTGGCGCATTGCATGAGGGAAAAAGGTTTGTTCGACGCCATCGCCGGCGTGGAGTTGGCCAGTCAAAAACTGGCGGCGCAGGCTTCCCCGATCCGCATTCAGTTGAACATCGCGGGCAATTTCGCCACCGCCGAAGACACGGCGCTGTTCGACCGGCTTTTGCAAAAGCCCGAGCGCGCGGCCCGCTTGAACTATCTCGGCTTTGTGGGCGGCGAAAAGAAAATCCAAGAGTTGCGCCACGCCGACCTCTTTTGCTTCCCGACCTTTTACCAGAACGAAAACCAGCCGGTGAACCTCATCGAGGCGATGGCGTTTGGTCTGCCCATCGTCACCACGCGCTGGCGGTCGCTGCCGGAAATGTTCCCGCCCAAATATCCCGGCCTGGTGGAAATCCGCTCGCCGGAAAAAATCGCCGACGCCCTGATCGGCCTCCTTAACAGCGACGCCGGGGAAAACCTGCGGAAGATTTTTGAGCGGGATTTTGCCATGGCCAGCCACCTCGCCGGACTCGCGGCCGCGTTTCGCAGCATCGAACAACCCCTGGTAGAAAATCCGTCAGTGCCATCGCTCCATCCGCAGTCAGCGCCTTAGCTCATGAAGGTTTCAATCATCACCCCCAGCTTCCGCAACTCCCAGTGGTTGAAGCTCTGCGTCGCGTCCATCGCCGACCAGCAGGGCGTCGAACTCGAACACATCGTCCAGGATTCTTGCTCCGACGACGGCACGCAGGACTGGCTGCCGAAAGATCCGCGCGTGAAAGCCTTCATCGAAAAGGACACGGGCATGTACGACGCCGTGAATCGCGGCATGAAACGCGCCACCGGCGAGATCATCGCCTACTTGAATTGCGATGAACAATACCTGCCCGGTGCGTTGAAGGCAGTCGTGGAAGCGTTTGAAAAAAATCCCAAGGCGGACATCGTCCTCGCTGACACGCTCATCGTGGATGCGCAGGGACAATTCATCTGCTGCCGCAAATCGCTTGTGCCCTGGCCGCTTCATGCGTGGACCTACACGCCCACGCTGACCAGCTCGATTTTTTTCCGCCGCCGGGTGCGCGACGAATTCAATTTGTATTTCGACACGCGCTGGCGGGACATCGGCGATGCGATGTGGATGAAGGATGCGATGGACATGCGCTTGAAAATGACGGTGCTGCGGCGCTACACCTCCATCTTCACCGAGACGGGCGACAATATGAATCTCAAGCCCAACTCCATCCGCGAGAAACGCCGCAGCGCGCGGATGCAGCCGGCGTGGGCACGCTGGTTTCGCTGGCCATTGCTGCAAATGCACCGTGTCCGCGCTGCCTGCAACCGGCTCTATTGGGAAAACCCGTTTACCTATTCCCTCTACAGTTTGACCAGTCCGGAAAAACGTGTGGACGTTTTCGTCCCCAAACCCACGGGCATCTGGTGGCAGCGCCACGCGGATGCCCAACCGCAGAAGCCGCTTTAGCGCCGGGCAAAACCCGGCCCCGCACAAAATGTTTCACATCGCTTATGTCAGTTCCGCCGCCATGGAATTCACAAAACCTCAACTGCGCGATTTGCTTGAACACAGCCGGGATAAAAATCAAAGGTTGGCGATAACCGGCCTGTTGCTTTATCGAGACGGCAATTTCATGCAGGTCATGGAAGGTGCCGAGCAGACGGTGCGGGAGCTTTATC